>NZ_JBPGXO010000014.1:0-87369 GCF_056755555.1 Luteibacter sp. SVR4-7G
ATGCCCCACCCGCCCCTGTAGGAGCGCGCCCTGCGCGCGACATCTTTTCGCGAGCACCTGAAGAGTTGTAGACCGAGGCGAAAGTCTGTCGCGCGCAAGGCGCGCTCCTACAACGAACAGGCGTTGCCGCCGGGGTTCAGGCGGGGCAGCTGGCCAGGTCGAAGATCTGCTGCATGGGAACCCACTTCTGACCCGCCTCTGCCCACGGCAGGGGTTGCTGGAAGCGTGACATCAGCGCTTCCCATGCCTGCACGCGCTCGTTCGCCGCGTCTGCTTTCGCCTTGGCCGCGGCATCGAACTCCGGCGCCACGCGCATCAGCATGACGAGGCGGTTGCCGGTGCGGAAGATCTGCATGTCGACGATGCCCGCCTCGCGGATCGAGCGGACCACGTCCGGCCAGATGAATTCGCTGCGATGCCAGCGCTCGTATTCCGCTATCAGCGCCGGATCGTCACGCAGGTCCAGGGCCAGGCACTGCCAGTTCATGCGACGGCCTCCCCGCCCTTCCACCGGCGCCAGGCGAAGAGGAAGATCGCCACGAAACACAGCATCGGAACCAGCATCGCGTGCGCGATGCCGAACCGGTCCGACGTCGCCCCCATCGCCGCAGTGAGCACGGCGCCGCCCACGATCGACATTACCAGCAGCGAGGCGCCCAACTTGCGCTCGGCGTCGCTCCGCCCCTCGACACCCAGGGCGAAGATGGTCGGATACATGATCGACATGAAGAAGCTCGACGCCACCAGCGCATAGATGCCCAGGCCGCCCGGAAGGAACGCCGCGACGCCGGCCAGCACGACATTCACCATGGCGAACGTGCCCAGCACGCGCGCCGGCCGCAGGTACTTCATGAGCGCGGCGCCGGCAAATCGGCCCGCCATGAAGCACAGCAGCCCGGCAGTGATGAAGTTCGCGGCCACCTTGTCCGCCGTACCCGGCATGGTCGCCTGCGCGTAGCGGATCATGTAACTGAAGACGGCGACCTGCGCGCCCACGTAGAAAAACTGTGCCGCCACGGCCGACATGAACCTGCCGTCGCGCAGAAGGTGGCCGAGTACGCCGCGTTCGAGCGCGTCGCTGCCATCATCCTCCTTCGCGGTACGCGGGAAGCGCGTCGCAACGATGATCACGGCCCATGCGATCACGCCCAGGCCGATGACGAGGTAAGGCATCTGCACAGCGGCCGCTTCGCTTTTCATGTAGGCAGCGCGGGCCACCGCGTCCATGGCAGCCAGTTCGGACGGCGTGCGCTCCACGCCGCTGAAGATGAAGTGCTGGCCGATCAGGACACCGGTGATCGACCCCAGGGGATTGAACGCCTGCGCGAGATTCAGGCGGGAGGCGGCCGATTCACGTGGTCCCAGCAGCGTTACCCACGGGTTCGCGGACGTCTCGAGGAATGCCAGCCCCGCCGCGATCACGAAGAGTCCGACGAGGAAGGTGTCGTAGGTCGCCGTGGCCGCCGCGGGCCAGAACAGTAGCGCGCCGGCGCCATAGAGCAGCAAACCGAAGACCACCGCGGCCTTGTATCCGAAGCGGCGCATGAAGATGCCTGCGGGGATGGCGAGCAGGAAATAGCCCAGATAGAAAGCACTCTGGACCAGGCCCGCCTGCAGGTCGGACAGCGTGAAGGCCTTCTTGAACTGCGCCACCAGCACGTCGTTGAGGTTGTTCGCCACGCCCCAGAGAAAGAACAGGCTGACGATCAATACCAGCGGAACCAGCGGTGTACGGCCGAGGGCACGCGCTGCGGGCGCCGCGATCGGCGTGTGTTGCTGCATGCTGCCCTCCTCCCACCGTGACACGGCTCGCCACGTCGTGTACAAATATGAACTCAATATTCACCAGCATAACAAGCTGCGGTGCAACATGGGCCGGTCCGCACGCAGGCTAGACTCCTTCGGCGACACCATGCCACTGCCACGGAATGCCATGCCTTCAGACTCCCCGAAGTATCGCGCCCCTGCCCTCGACAAGGGCCTCGACATCCTGGAACTGCTCGCCAAGGCGACCCAGCCCCTGTCCATTGCCGAGATTTCCGACGGCGTCGGCCGCTCCCGCGGCGAGATCTTCCGGATGCTCCAGGTGCTGGAAGAGCGCGACTACATCGCCCGCGCCGATGGCGATGGCGCCTATTCGATCACGCCGCGCCTATTCCGTCTCGGCATGGAGCAGCCACCGGTGCGCAACCTCGTCGAGACAGCGATGCCGGTGATGCACCGGCTGGCCGACGAGATCGACCAGTCCTGCCACCTCGTGGTGCCCTCGCAGGAACAGATCGTGGTGATCGCGCGCGTCGATCCTCCCGGCGAAACGGGTCTGGTCGTGCGCGTGGGTCACCGGCGGCCGATGTCGCATTCGGCCTCAGGCTATGTGCTGCTCGCATGGCAGACGGACGAAACGCGGGAACGCTGGTTCCGCACGATGCTCGAGCACGAGCCGACACTGAAGCGCGCGCGGGTCGAGACAACGATCAAGGAGATCCGAGAAGCCGGCCTCGCCACGATTCCCAGCGAAGTGGTGGATGGCGTGACCGACCTCTCGGCTCCGATCATCGAGGGCAATCACGCCGTTTGCGCGCTCACCGTGCCGTTCATCGAACGTCGTGGGGCGAAGGTCGACATGAAAGGCACGGCACGCTTACTCATGACGGCTGCCGCGGATGTGTCGCGGGAGCTGTCGCATGGGGCGCCCGGGGCGGCCATGGTTTGAGTATCACTGCACGTAACGGCGAGCGCCGGTCGACTACGGCGACTTCGCCGGAATGATGAGCATCGCGTCGCCATAGGAAAAGAAGCGATACCGCTGCAACACGGCATAGCGGTATGCGTCGAGGATCGCTTCCTTGCCTGCCAGCGCCGAAACCAGCATCAGCAGCGTCGACTGCGGCAGGTGGAAGTTGGTGATGAGGGCATCGATGCTGGTGATCTTGTAGCCGGGGAAGATGAAGATCTGGGTTTCGCCGGCGAAGGGGCGCAGGACGCCGTCAACCGTGGCGCTTTCGAGCGCGCGGACCACGGTGGTGCCCACGGCGATGACGCGGCCGCCCGCAGCGCGCGTGGCACGGATCTTTTCGACCAGGCCGGCCCCCACATTCAGCCACTCGCGATGCATCACGTGGTCGCGTACGTCGTCGGCACGCATCGGCTGGAACGTGCCCGCGCCGACGTGCAGGGTGACATAGCCCATTTCCACGCCGCGTTCGCGCAGGCGATCGAGCAGCTCCTCGTCGAAGTGCAGCCCCGCCGTAGGTGCGGCGACCGCGCCTGGCTCGCGGGCGAACACCGTCTGGTATCGCTCGTTGTCCGTGTGATCGGCGCCACGTTCGATGTATGGCGGCAGGGGCATCTCGCCCAGGCGGGACAGGAGGCGTTCCAGTGGCTCCTCGGTATCGAAGCGGAGCACGAAGAATTCGCCTTCGCGGCCGAGCACGGTGACCATGCTGCCGTCGGCGAGCTCGATGCGGCCGCCCTCCTTGGGCTTCTTGCTGACCCCAAGCTGTGCCCGGGCCTCGTGGGCACCGGTGACGCGCTCGATCAGGATTTCCACCGCTCCACCCGATTCCTTGCGGCCGTACAGGCGCGCCGGGAGAACACGGGTGTCGTTGAACACCAGCAGGTCGCCGGGACGGAGCATTTCCGGCAGTTCGTAGAACTTGCGGTCCTTCTTGCTGTGCGACGCGACATCGACCACGAGCAACCGGCTCCCCGACCGGCGAGCGAGCGGTGCCTGCGCGATGAGGTCTTGCGGGAGATCGAAGTCGAAATCGGATTTCTTCACGGGTACGGCCGGGGATGGAGCGAGGTGGGTGATTATCGCTTATCCGGGCGAGCGTTAGAGCCAGCCTTTCTGCCGGGCCAGGCGGTACGCCTCGATGCGGTTGGCTGCGCCGAGTTTGCCGATGGCCTCGGACAGGTAGTTGCGGACCGTGCCGTGGGAGAGGTTCAGCTGGACGCCGATGTCGCTGGCGGAGTGGCCTTCGCCGGCCAGGCGCAGCACCTGGCGCTCACGGTCGTTCAGCGGATCGGCATCCGACCAGGCCTCGAGCGCCAGGTGCGGATCGATGGCCCGCCCGCCCCGATGCACGGTACGCAGCGCCTCGGCGAGGTTTTCGGCAGGAGCGTCCTTCAGCAGGTAACCACCGACCCCGGCGTCGAGCGCGCGGCGGAGGAAACCCGGGCGCGCGAAGGTGGTGACGATGATGACCTTCACCGGCAGTTCGTGCCGGCGCACGCGCTGCGCGATCTCCAGCCCCGTAAGGCCGGGCATCTCGATGTCGGTGACCAGCACGTCGGGCTTGAGGCGTTGGAGTTCGCGCCAGGCGCTCTCGCCGTCGGCGGCGGAGCCCAATACTTCGATGTCGGATTCAAGATTGAGCAGCGCGGACAAGGCGCCACGCACCATGGCCTGGTCTTCGGCAAGCAGCACGCGGATCATGCGAAGCGCTCCAGTCGGTCGGCCTGCGTCGGTACGTCGATAGCCAGCGTGGTGCCCTGCCTCGGCGGAGAATCGATGGCTAGGCGTCCGCCGATCTGGCGCACCCGCTCTCGCATGCCCGAGACGCCGTTCCCGTGCGCGGCGAGGCCGCCGCAGCCGTTGTCCGTGATTCGCATCGAGAGTTCCCGTCCGTTCCTGATAATGGCCACGCGAGCCTGGGTGGCGCGCGCATGACGATGAATGTTGGTGACGGCCTCACGGAGCACGAGGCAGAGAGTCGCTTCGGTGGACTCCGGAAGGCCAAGCTCCCCCGGCAATTCCACGCCGAAGGCGATGCCGGAGGATTCCAGCATGAGCCGCGCCGAAACCAGTTCGCTGGAGAGATCGCCTGCGCGCAGGCCGGTGACGGCGCTGCGGACTTCCGAAAGGGTATGCCGCGCGACGCGCTCCACCTCTTCCATCTCCTGCTGCGCGCGAGAGGGATCGGCAAGCGCGAGGCGCTTGGCCAACTCCGACTTCAGCGTGATCAGCGACAACGTATGGCCGAGCAGGTCGTGCAGGTCGCGGCCGATGCGCTCGCGCTCGGCCAGCGTGGCAAGCCGGCGCACCTCCGCCTGCGAGAGGCGAAGCTCCGCATCGCGGCGCGCGCCGCGTACATACAGATGGTTGCTGAACCCGGCGGCGAGACCGGCCATGAAGACGATTGCCACGTGGAAACCCGGTATATGGAAGGCGTATACCCAGCCCATCGTGACCAATGTCGCGACGGCCACGCCGCCCAGCCAGAAATACGGCCTGTGCGCATAAGCGAGCAAGGTGACACCGATCACGACGTATCCCAACGACACGGGATTCACCGTCCAGACAACGAAACCGAGCACGGAGATGGCCGCAGCAAAGAACGGTAGCTGGGAGAGCGGTGCCACGAATACCGCCGTATAGCAGACGAGATATACGGGAATGGACGCCAGCGTCGGCGCCATCCAGGCCCAGTCGAATCCTTTGCCGGCCAGCGGCGCCTGGATGAGCGCGATCAGCCAGAACATCTGCAACCCGGCCTGCCAGCGCAGGTACACCGGCGAGCGCAGCCCGCCAAGCAGGGAATCCTTATGCGGCGGAGGTATGCGCATCACGACGCCAGCCTGGACGGTTCGCCCGGGGGTACGGGTAACCGGTCACCGGGAGCCAGCGGCACCTGGATGCGGACGAGCGTGCCCTTGTGTGCGTTCGACTCGAAGGCCAGCGTGCCACCGAGAGCACGCACGCGTTCGCGCATGCCGCAGATGCCGTTGCCTTCGCCGCCTGCGAGGCCGCGGCCGTTGTCGACGATGGTCATCGTGCAGGTTTGGCCGTCCATGATTACCGTCGCTTCGGCGAAGGTCGCGCCCGCATGGCGATGGATGTTGGTCACGGCTTCGCGCAGCACGAGGGCTAATTGATTGTCGAGCCGCGCGGGCAGATCGGGAACGTTGCTCGTGTAGACGAAATCGATCAGCGAGGTATTGAGCAACACCCGTGCGGACGCGAGTTCGGCCACGACGCCGGAAGCGCGGATCCCGGTGACCGCCGAGCGCACTTCGGCCAGCGCGTGACGCGCCACCTGCTCGGCTTCTTCCATCTCCCGCCGTGCCGCCTCGCTGTCGCGATCGAGCAGGCGCCGCGACAGCTCCAGTTTGAGGGCGATCAAGGACAAGGTATGGCCGAGCAGGTCGTGCAGGTCGCGGCCGATGCGCTCGCGCTCAGCGGTCGCCGCCAGCCGGCGGATCTCGTCGTGCGAGAGCTGCAGCTCGATGTCGCGCTGAGCGTTGAACCGGTAGACCACGTTGATGGTGCCGACCGACATGGCGATGAAGCTGAGCGTGGCGATGATCGGCAACGGCCAGCCGGCCGAGAAATGCGCAACGGCCGCGAAGAAGCCCAGCACGATCGCCATGCCGATGAGGCACTTCTTCGGCGCGCCTTCGAAACTCATCATCGCGCAGGCATAGATGATATAGGTGCTGCCGGCGCTGGCATTGAAGTGCAGCGTGACATATGACAGCAGTGCGACAACTGCAACGAACCACGGCACCTGGCGCAAGGGCCGCACGTAGCTCATCGCGTAGAGGAACAGGAAGAGCGGGAACGATACCGCGGTGGCCACGCCCCAATGCGGGCCGAGCTTGTCGGCGAAGATCACGTCGCCGAAGACGTACACGGCCCATATGAGGTTGAAGAAGCTCGCGATGCGCAGCCTCGGCCTGTCCCGGAAGCGGTTCCAGAGCGAATCCGGGGTCGGCTGGAACCACGAGCGGCGCATGGAAGTGTCCGTGGAAAGGCGTGCCGTCATGCTACTTCAACCGTGGCGGCGCAGGCGACGCGCAGCGACCAGTACGAAGGCCACGGTGAAGGCCACGAGCACAGCCGCGTGCACGGCTTCGCCGCCCTGCCCCAGGCCCACGGCCGAGAGCGCCAGCCGATTGAGGTGGTAGGCCGGCCAGAGCGGTGCGATCGACTGGAGGAAGGCCGGCATGACCGACAGGGGAAACCAAAGGCCCGAGAGGAAAGCCATGGGCAGGTAGACCAGGTTGATGATACCCGGCGCCGCCTGCCCCTTCACCAGCGTGCCGACGAGCAGGCCCAGCGCGGCGAACGGCAGGACGCCCAGAACCTCCAGCGCGAAAAAGGAAGCCATGCGCGACGGGGGCAGGTTCACACCCGCCGCGAAGATGGCGAGGCAGAGCAGGATGACCGAGATGATCGCCGCCACCAGCAGGGCCATGCACATCTTGCCGAGGAGGTAGGCGCCGGGAGGCATCGGCAGCGCGCGCTTCAGGGTGAGCAAACCGGTGTCGCGCTCCAGCGCCAGCGACACGCCGAAGCCGAACAGGCCAGGGGCCATCACACCGAACGTGCCGTACGAGGCAAGCAGGTAACGCGGCGCATCTGCGCTGTTGGCATGGCCGAGGAAGATGCCGAACATGAGGTAGAACACCGACGGGAACAGCAGCGTCGGCAGGAGGAAACCGGGATTGCGCAGGTAGCGCACGCATTCCGCCCTCGCTTCTTGCAGGTAAGCGTTGATCACGCGTCCCGCCGTCATGACGGGCGTGGCGGTGCTGTCGATGGTGCTCATGCGGCCTCCCGGACGTCTTCGGCTTCGCGGGTGATTTCCTGGAACGCCTCGGCCAGGCCGGCACGTTGCACTTCCAGCTCGGACAGCGACGGGTCGGCATCGAGCAACCGCCTCACCACGGCCTCGGCCTGCGCGGTCGCGATGACTGTACGGTCCAGTTTCGTCTCTGCTGAAACGACCTCTGGCCACGCCTGCAAAGTGTCGAGCTTCACGGAAGTGAGGCAGCGGATGCGGCGAAGCGAGACATGTGCGCGCAAGGCATCCACGCTGCCTTCGGACACGACGCGTCCCTTCGCGATCACGCAGACGCGATCGGCCAGCGCTTCGGCTTCTTCCAGGTAATGGGTGGTGAGCACCACCGCGCAGCCTTCGGACACGAGCCGCCGGATGGCGGCCCAGAGCGACTGGCGGGCGTCGATGTCCATGCCCACGGTGGGTTCGTCGAGGAAGAGGATGTCGGGCCGCCCCGCCATCGCCAGCGCGAACTGCACGCGACGCTGCTGCCCGCCCGAGAGCGCACCATAGCGGCGATCGAGCAGGTCGGCGACGCCGGCCAGATCGGCGCACTCGCCGAAGGATCGCGGTTCCGGGTAATAGCTGGCCGTCAGGCGGAGGAGCTCGCCCACCTTGAGCGTGGCGGGCAGGCTGGCCGATTGCAGCATCACGCCGATGCGCCGGCGCGCCTCGATGTCCTGGGGGTCCCTGTCGAACAGCGTGGCGCTACCGCCGTCGGGACGCTGCAGACCGAGCAACAGGGCGATGCTCGTGCTCTTGCCGGCACCGTTGGGGCCTAGCAAGGCGAGTATTTCGCCGCGGTGGATGTCGAGGTCGATGCCGTCGAGCGCGGTGATCGCGCCATATTTCTTTCGGGCCTTTACAAGGCCGGCGATGCGGGTGTCGTTCATGCTCTCCTCCTTGCAGCGCAACATATTCCTGCGCAAGCCATTGGCGGCAGTCGCTTGCGTCATTGTGCGTATGTGACAAGCGTCACCCGGGGGTTACGCCGTCCAAATACGCGTGATATGCTGAGTTGATAATCCCTTTACATATAGATACTTAGCGGCCTCTTAAGGGATCGTGCGAAAGCTAGTGCCGCGTCACCCGTGCGAGGAGTGGGTTTATGGACGTCATCGGTTTACTGCGTGAATTGCGCGATTTCGGCGGCGCGCCGCGAACCCACGGCCTGCCCGATGGCACCATCGCCCGCTTCGCGGCCACCGATGCCTCGCTGGTGAAGGCCATCGAGGACGCCGTGGCGTATCACCGCGCCCTGCGCGACGACATGGCCGACTTCCTGCGCCTGGACGAAGCCGAACAGATCCATCGCGTCCAGTCCGGCCTGGTGAACTTCTATCCAGACGATGGCGTGAATCCTTATGTGCCGGCCGCTGCCCGCGGTCCGTGGATCGTCACGCTCAAGGGCGCGGTACTCCACGACGACGGCGGTTACGGCATGCTCGGCTTCGGGCACAACCCGCAGCATGTGCTCGAGGCCATGTGCCGCCCCCAGGTGATGGCGAACGTGATGACCGCGAACGTGTCGCAGCTGCGCCTGTCGGACGCGCTGCGCAAGGAGCTTGGCCACACGCGCGGCGGCAGCCCGTATTCGCACTTTCTCTGCCTGAACTCGGGGTCGGAGTCGGTGACGCTGGCCGGCCGTATCGCGGACGTCAATGCACGCCTCATGACCGACCCGGGCGCGCGCCATGCCGGCCGCACCATCAAGCGCCTCGCCGTGAAGGGCGCGTTCCACGGGCGCACCGAGCGACCCGCCATCTATTCCGACTCCTCGCGCCGCAACTACCAGCAGCACCTCGCCAGCTTCCGTAACGAGGACAGCCTGGTCACGGTGGACCCGTACAACGTGGCCCAGTTGAAGGCCGCATTCGCCGAAGCCGATCGCCAGGGCTGGTTCATCGAGGCGATGTTCCTCGAGCCCGTGATGGGTGAAGGCGACCCGGGCCGCGCGCTCACGCCGGAGTTCTACGCCGCCGCACGCGAACTCACCCGCGAGCACGGTACCCTGCTCCTCGTCGATTCGATCCAGGCCGGACTGCGCGCGCATGGCGTGCTGTCCATCGTGGATTATCCGGGCTTCGAGTCGATGGAAGCGCCGGACATGGAAACCTTCTCGAAGGCGCTCAACGCAGGCCAGTATCCGCTGTCCGTGCTTGCGGTGACCGATCGCGTCGCCGGGCTGTACCGCAAGGGCATCTACGGCAACACGATGACCGCCAACCCCCGCGCGCTCGACGTGGCGGTCGCCACGCTGGACGAGCTGACCGACGACGTCCGCGCGAACATCCGCGAGAAGGGCCAGGAATTCCTGAAGAAGATGGAGGCGCTGAAGAACGAACTCGGCGGCCTCATCACCAAGGTCCAGGGTACGGGCCTGCTGTTCTCCTGCGAGCTGGCACCGGAATTCAAGTGCTACGGTGAAGGCTCCACCGAGGAGTACATGCGCGAGCGCGGCATCGGCGTGATCCACGGCGGCGCCAACTCCCTGCGCTTCACGCCGCACTTCCGCGTCACCAGCGCCGAAGTGGACCTGATCGTGGACGAGGTACGCCACGCACTGAAGGAAGGCCCTCGCCGGGCCTCCACCAAGGCCGCCTGACCCTACGAAGCGCCGTAGGAGCGCACCTTGTGCGCGACAGCCTTTCGCGGGAAGGCTTGGGGACTGGCGCGAAAACCTGTCGCGCACAAGGTGCGCTCCTACAACAAGGGCGGTAAGCTCCAGCAGCCGGTTGCCGGCCTCTCACCTTGGGGTTCGCCATGCGTACGCAGCTTCGTGTCCTTGCCGTCGTTTCCCTGTCCCTTTTCGCCGCCGGCACCGTCGCCGCGCAGCAGATGCCCGCCAAGAAAGACCTCACCCCGCAGCAGCAGCGGATGAGCACCTGCAACTCGCAGGCCTCCGGCAAGACCGGCGACGAGCGCAAAGCCTTCATGAGCAGCTGTCTCAAGGGCGAACAGCCGGCCAAGGCCCCCTCGCAGCAGGACAAGATGAAGTCCTGTAACAAGGATGCTTCCGCGAAGGGCCTCAAGGGCGACGAGCGGAAGAGCTTCATGAGCAGTTGCCTGAAGAACTGATTCGTTTGGTAGGAGCGCGCCTTGCGCGCGACATCTTTTCGCGAGAAGCAACAGGGCCTGTTACTCACGGCCTCAAAAGCTGTCGCGCGCAAGGCGCGCTCCTACAATATGAGATGCGACAATGTGATAGTCGCCGCCAGCCGAAGCTCCTGCCCATGAAGATCGTCGAAGTCCGTCACCCCCTTATCCAGCACAAGCTCGGCCTCATGCGCCGGGCCGGGATCAGCACCAAGGAATTCCGCGAGCTGGCTTCCGAAGTCGCCGCGCTGCTGACCTACGAGGCGACGGCGGACATGGAGACGGAGTGCAAGACGATCGAGGGTTGGGCCGGGCCGGTCGAGGTCACCCACATCAAGGGCAAGAAGGTCACCATCGTCCCGATCCTGCGCGCGGGGCTGGGCATGCTGAGCGGCGTGCTGGAGCTGATTCCTTCGGCGAAGGTCAGTGTGGTGGGCATCCAGCGCGACGAAGAAACGCTGGAGCCGGTCGCGTACTACGAGAAGCTCAGCGGCGGCATGGCCGAACGCACGGCCCTCATCGTAGACCCGATGCTGGCCACCGCCGGGACCCTGGTTGCCACCGTCGACATGCTCAAGGCAGCGGGAGCGAAGCGGATCAAGGGGTTGTTCCTCGTTGCGGCGCCGGAAGGCCTGAAGCGCATCGAGGCGGCGCATCCGGATATCGAGATTTACGTGGCCTCGATCGACGAGCGCCTGAACGAGCTCGGTTACATCCTGCCGGGGCTCGGCGACGCGGGCGACAAGATCTTCGGCACCAAGCAGAAGGTCAGCTGACGAACAGGCCTGTAGGAGCGCGTCCTGCGCGCGACAGCTTTTCGCGAGGAACAACAGGCCCTGTAGCTCACGGCCTCAAAAGATGTCGCGCGCAGGCGCGCTCCTACGGGCCTGCGTTTCCTTCCTGAGTCGTCGGTTTCGTCACATCGCGCTGTCACAAATCGGGAGCAAACTCCCACCGTGGGCTCGACAGGGGGATCGCCGCGCGGGGGATGCGGGGTGCTTCGGGTCGCACACAACCCAACGACTCGAGGGACATTCGAATGCGTTTGATCACGTCACGGCGCGCCTTATGGGCGGCGCTGGCAGGCCTTATGGCCGTATCGTCGCTGCAGGCAGCGGATCTTTCCATCACGCAGTTCCGCGTTCGTGGCCCCAGCGGCGGCAACGACGAATTCGTGGAAGTGCAGAACACCGGCACGGCCCCTCTGGACCTTTCCGGCTATAAGTTGAATGCCTCCAACGCCAGCGGCACCACCGGCACGCGACTGACCTTCCCCGCCGGTACCGGGGTGGCGCCGGGCTGCTTCCTGCTGCTGGCCAACACGGCGGCCTCGGGCTACTCCGGCAGCGTCACCCCGGACCTCAAGTACAGCACCGGCATCACCGACGACGGCGGCCTCGCCCTCCTCGACGCCTCCGGCGCGGTCATCGATCAGGTCGGCCTGAGCGCCGGCTCGGCCTATAAGCAGGGCACGCCGCTCGCCAGTCTCGGCAGCGCGAACAGCGACCAGGGCTACGGCCGCAAGGTGAACGGCACCGGCCTGCCGCAGAACAGCGGCGACAACTCGGCCGACTGGGTGAAAGTCGCGCCCACCGCACCGCGCTCCAGTACCTCGCCCTGCACCGTGCAAGGTCTGAGCCTGTCGATCGCCGATGCGACGGTCAGCGTGCGCAACGGCGACGACCAACCGATGCCCTTCGCGATCACGCTGAGCGCGCCTGCCAAGGCCGACGTCACCGTGCACGCTGCGACGGCCGACGACACCGCCACCGTCGCCGCCGGCGACTACGACGCCGTCGACACGACGGTGACCCTGCCGGCGGGCACCACGAGCACGACGCTCAACGTAAACGTGCACGGCGCGAAGGCAGCCGGCCCGGACAAGGCGTTCCGGGTCAACCTGAGCGACGCCACCGGCGGCGGCGTGACGCTGGCCAAGGCCACCGCGGTGGGCGCCATCCTCAACGAAATCCCGGTCGCCGCGGAAATCTGGCAGGTCACCGGTCGTGGCCAGGTCTCCCCTCTTCTTGGCAAGCGCGTGTCGACGCACGGCAACATCGTCACCGCCGTAGGCCCCGCCGGTTTCACCATGCAGACGCCCGACGACCGCGCCGACGACGACCGCCTCACCTCCAATGGCATCTACGTGTTCACCAGCACGGCGCCTGCGGTGAAGGTCGGCGACATGGTGGATGTGGAAGCCACGGTCGACAACTACTTCAACCTGCCGGAACTGAAGAATGCCGACGTAACGGCCACGAAGCACGGCGTGCGCCTGCCGAAGGCCATCGTCTTCGGCGAGAAGACCCCGTCCTCGGACCCGAACGCGCTGTCCTGCGGCGACACGAACTTCCAGTGCTACGTGAGCATGCGTGTCTCCATCGACAACGGCATGATCACCACCGGCAACCTGCGCTTCAGCAACGAGCCCTTCGCCGAGGTGTACATCACCGCCAACGGCAAGCGTTCGCTGCGCGAGCCGGGCGTGCGTTACACCGTGCCGGTGCCGGAAGGCGTGAACCTGCCGAACTGGTCGGGCAACCCGCAGGTGTTCAAGATGAACACGGCAGACTTCGGTGCGGTGCCCGCCAACACGCCATTCAACGCGGGCACCACGTTCCGCGCGGAAGGCGTGATGTCGTACGCGTTCGGCATGTACACCTTCATCCCGACGAAGATCGACGTCAAGAAGGCGGCCACGCTGCCGCGTGCAGTGGATTCGCGTCCGTTCTACGCCGTGCGTGTGGGCGCGCTGAACACCGAGCGCTTCTGCGACACGGAGTTCAATACCACGTTCACCTGCAGCGGCGGCGACAAGGAACCCACCGCCGACGAGGTGAAGCTGAAGACGCAACGCCTGTCTGCCTATATCGGCGGCGTGCTGAAGCTGCCGGACATCCTCTCCGTTGAGGAGGTGAAGAGCCTGCAAGTGCTCCAGGGCCTGGCCAGGCAGCTGGGTGACGATTACCCGGCGCAGTACGAGGCGATCCTGCAGCCCGGTCACGATCCGAGCGGCATCAACGTGGGCTTCCTGGTCCGCACCGACCGCGTGCGCGTCCTCGACGTGCGCCAGCTCGGCGCCGGCGAGACCTGGCAGGACGGTGGCCAGACGGCCTTCGTACACGACCATCCGCCGCTGCTCCTGACCGCCGAAGTCCCGTCGATCGTCGGCCGCATGCGCATCAACGTGATCTCGGTGCATCCGAAGGCGCGCCAGAATGTGGACAAGACCGGCAGTACCGCCGATCGCGACCGCGAGAAGCGCTTCCTCCAGGCCAAGTCGCTGGCGACCCAGGTACAGGCGATCCAGACGGACCGGAAGAACCTGCTAGCTCCGCTGCTGGTGGTGGGCGACTTCAACTCGTACCAGTTCAGCGATGGCTTCACTGACGTGGTGGGCCTCATCTCGGGCAAGTACGACGACAGCCAGAACCTGCTGAAGCTGGGCAAGAACCTGGTGAAGCCGGCGCTCTGGAATGCGGTGGATTCGGTGCCTCCGCAGGACCGCTACTCGTTCCTGTTCACCGAGAACTTCGGCAACATCCAGGGCCAGGCCCCGCGCCAGGTGCCCACGCACCAGGTGCTGGACCATGCACTGCTGAACACCGTCGCTCGCGGCCTGTTCCTGCAGATGCAGTACGGACGTGGCAACCTCGACGCACCGGTGCAGACGATCGATGATTCGGCGTCCGCACCGGGCGTGCAGAAGGCGATCGGCTCGTCGGACCACGACGGTTTCGTCGTCGACATGCTGGCGCTGCCGCTGGGCCTGTTCTGATGATGTAAAGAGCGCCCGGCTCCGGCCGGGCGCTCATTTTTGTAGGAGCGCGCTTGCGCGCGACGGCTTTTCGCGACTTGGCAACAGGTCCTGCGGTTGCTCGCGAAATGCTCAGCGCGCGCAGGCGCGCTCCTACGCTGCAAACCGGTCGGTGGCCCTCACGAGCTCACTCGTAATCCCCGGCTCGAACGCCGAATGCCCGGCGTCCTGCACGATGCGCAGCTCGGCCTCCGGGAACGCACGGTGGAGGTCCCATGCGCTACGCGCCGGACACACCACGTCGTAACGGCCCTGCACGATCACCGTGGGTATGTGCCGGATCTTGTGCACGTCGCGCAGCAGCTGCCCGTCCACCTCGAAGAACCCTGCGTTGACGAAGTAGTGGCATTCGATGCGCGCGAAGGCGAGTGCGAACTCGTCCTCGCCGCTGGAGGCCATGTGGCCTTCGTCCTGATACAGGTAGCTCGTCGCGGCTTCCCAGACCGACCATGCGCGCGCAGCCGCCACGCGAACGGCCGGATCGGTGCTGGTCAGGCGGCGATGGTAGGCACTGATGAGGTCGCCATGCTCCGCCTGCGGGATGGCTGCGAGGTAGCGTTCCCACGCGTCCGGATAAAGGGCATCGCAGCCTGCCTGGTAGAACCACTCCAGTTCCCAGCGGCGGAGCATGAAGATGCCGCGCAACACCAGCTCGGTGGCGCGGTCCGGATGCGTCTCCGCGTATGCCAGCGCCAGCGTCGACCCCCACGAGCCGCCGAATACCTGCCAGCGGTCGATGCCCAGGTGCTCGCGCACGCGCTCGATATCGGCCACGAGATCCCAGGTGGTGTTGTCGGTCAACTCCGCGTGGGGCCTGGACTTGCCGCAGCCGCGCTGGTCGAACAGCACGATGCGGTACTTCTTCGGGTCGAAGAAGCGGCGGCAGCGCGGATTGGTGCCGGCGCCAGGGCCACCGTGGAGGAAGACGACCGGCTTGCCGTCGGGATTCCCGCTTTCCTCGAAATAGAGCGTATGCAGGGGCGAGACCTGCAGCATGCCGCTGTTATAAGGCTCGATGGCCGGGTAGAGGGCGGAAGAATCCTGGGGCATGTCGGGGTCCTGTGAGGGAAGGGGCTACAAAAGCTTACCGGGATTCATGACGCCGTTCGGGTCCCATACCGCCTTGATGTCGCGCATCAGCGCGATTTCGGCCTCGCTGCGCACGCTGCCCAGCCAGGGCTTCTTGACCAGGCCGATGCCGTGCTCGGCCGAGATGCTGCCACCGTGGCGGCTCAGCGTTTCCACCAGCAGCGTGGTCACGTGCTCGCATTGCCCGACGAACGCGGCGTCGTCCAGGTCCGAGGGCTTCAGGACGTTGATGTGCAGGTTGCCGTCGCCGATGTGGCCGAACCAGACCACGTCGAAGTGGGGGTACTGCGCGGCGAGAAGGTGCTGCATGTCGTCCATGAAGGCCGGGACGGCGGAGATGCGCACCGAGACGTCGTTCTTGTACGGCTTGTGCGGCGCGAGGCTTTCGGTGATGCCTTCGCGCAGCCGCCACAACGAAGCGGCCTGTGCCTCGCTGGAAGCGATCGCACCGTCCACCACCCATCCTTCGCCAAGACAGAACTCGAAGAACGCCATCGCTTCGCTCCCTGTCTCCCCTTCCCCGGCATCGAACTCGGTGACGACATAGAAGGGGTGGTCTTCCTCGAATGGCTTCTGCGCGCCGTGCGCGAGGACATGGCGCAGGGCCTTATCGGTGAAGAACTCGAAGGCTTCCAGACGCAAACGGTGGCGCGCCTCGGCAAACACCTTCATCAAGGCATCCATCGCGGGCACGGCCAGCAGCATCACTTGCGACGGCGGGGGTGGCGAGGTCAGCGAAAGCGTGGCCTCCACGACGATGCCCAGCGTGCCTTCGGAGCCGATCACCAGGTGGCGCAGGTCGTAACCCGATGCGTTCTTCACCAGTCCGCGGTTGAGGTCGAGCAGCTCGCCGGTGCCGGAGACCACCTTGAGGCCGGCGATCCACTGTCGCGTATTCCCGTAGCGGATGACCCGGATGCCGCCGGCGTTGGTGGCGATGTTGCCGCCAATCTGGCAAGAACCGCGCGCCGCGAAATTCACGGGGTAGAGCAGCCCGCGTTCGCGCGCGGCGTTCTGCACGGCTTCCAGTGCGATGCCGGGCTGGACCGTCAGCGTCCGGTCGATGGGATCGAAATCGAGCACGCGGTTCATCCTGTCCAGGCTGACCACCAGTTCGCCACGCGCTGCCACCGCACCACCGGAGAGCCCGGTTCTCCCGCCCGAAGGGACGATGGCCACGCGCTGCCCGTTCGCCCAGCGGACAATCCCCTGCACCTCTTCGATGGAGGCCGGCCAGGCGATGGCCAGCGGCGCCGGCGTCCAGCGCCGGGTCCAGTCGCGGCCATGATGTTCCAGGTCGCCTGGGTCCACCGACACCTTCAGGTCGGGGAGCAGGCGGGTCAACTCGGTCAGGCGCGGGTCGGTCATCGGAGTCTCACTCGATATGCCGTTGAGCGTGCCAGTTCCCTTGGGTGCGCTGCAACATGACGGTCACGTTCTGGCATAGTGAAGGCCCTTCACCCTGGAACAGAAGCGCCGGCCATGAAGCGTACCTCGTATCCGAAGGAAGACATCAAGGTGCTCCTGCTCGAGGGCGTCAGCCGCAGTGCGCTGGACACCTTCCGCCAAGCCGGGTACTCGCAGATCGAGTTCCACGAAAAGTCGCTCTCCGGCGACGATCTGCTGGAACGCATTGCCGACGCGCACATCGTAGGCATCCGCTCGCGCACGCAGCTGACCGCCGAGGTGCTGGCCGAGGCCCGCCGGCTCATGGCCGTGGGCTGCTTCTGCATTGGCACGAACCAGGTCGACACCGTGGAAGCGGAACGGCTTGGCATTCCCGTGTTCAACGCGCCCTACTCCAATACCCGCAGCGTCGCCGAGCTGGTCATTGCCGAGACGATCCTGCTGGTGCGCCGCATTCCGGAGAAGAACGCGCAGTGCCATCGTGGCGGCTGGTCGAAGTCGGCCGCCGGCAGCTTCGAGGTTCGCGACAAGGTGCTCGGCATCGTCGGTTATGGACACATCGGCACGCAGGTGGGCGTCCTGGCGGAAGCCCTGGGCATGCGCGTCATCTTCCACGACATCGAGCCGAAGCTTTCGCTCGGCAACGCGCGCGCGGCCGCCAGCCTCGAAGACCTGCTGGAGCGTTCCGACGTGGTGACCCTCCACGTGCCCGAGACGCCGCAGACGAAGAACCTCATCGGTGCGACCGAGATGGCACGGATGCGGCCCGGCTCCATGCTGGTGAACGCCTCCCGCGGCACCGTGGTCGACATCGACGCGCTCGCCGCCGCGCTGCATTCGAAGCACCTTGCCGGTGCGGCGATCGACGTCTTCCCCGTGGAGCCCAAGGGCAACGACGATCCCTTCGTCTCGCCGCTGGTGGGCATGGACAACGTGATCCTCACGCCGCACGTGGGCGGCAGCACGGCGGAGGCTCAGGAGAACATCGGCATCGAGGTGGCCTCGAAGCTGGTGCGTTACAGCGACAACGGCGGCACGCTTTCGGCGGTCAACTTCCCCGAAGTGTCGCTGCCCGGCCACCCGACCAGCCGCCGGCTGCTGCACATCCATCGCAACATCCCTGGCGTGCTTTCGCGCGTGAACGACGTGTTCTCCCGCGCGGCGGTGAATATCGACGGCCAGTACCTGCAGACCTCGCCGCAGGTGGGCTATGTGGTGATCGACGTGACCACGAGCGAAGAGCACGCGGTGGCGTTGCGCAACGAATTGGCGGCCATCGACGGGACGCTGCGGACGCGCGTCCTGTACTGAGCGCCGGTACCCGGAGGGGGGATTGCGTCCCTCCCCCGGCATGTTTACAGTGTAAACATGCCGTCCGATACCACCGCCAGCCGGATCCTCGCCGCCGCCCACGCCCTCTTCGACGCGCAGGGCGCCGAGGCCGTGACGATGCGCCGGGTCGCGGCCGAGGTGGGCCTGTCGGCCATGGCGATCTACCGCCATTTTCCGAACCGGGAGGCGCTGCTGGAGCGGCTTTCCAACGACAGCTTCGAAGAGGCGGCACGCACCTGGAAGGCACATGCGCGCCAGCGCGATCCCCGGCGGCGCCTGCTGGCCATGCTGGAGTCGTACCTCGATTACGCCCTGGCTCATCCACATCTTTTCGATCATGCGTTCGGGCTACCCCGCGAGGATGCCCGGCGCTTCCCCGAGGATTTCCGCGCGCGCCGCTCGCCCACGCTGAACCTGATCGCCGATGCGATCGTGGAAGGCATGGCCCAGGGCAAGCTGCGCGCGCTCGACGAATGGGAGCTTGCGATGGACCTGTGGGCGCACGCCCATGGACTCATCGCGCTGTACCGGGCGGGTCGCTTCAGTTACGACCAGGAGCGCTTCCGCACTTTCTATCGCGCCTCCACGGGAAGACTGATCGATGCCTTCGCAACTTGAACGTTCCGTCATTCCGGCCTGGGCCCTTGCCGCCGCACTGACCGCCATCGGCTGGTGGTTCGGCAGCGGCACCCATCCCTTGTGGTGGGCGACCTGGTTGGCGCCTCTTCCCGTCCTGTGGCTCACGTCCCGGGTACGGACCGCTTGGGCCGTCGCTGCCGCCTTCCTGGCGATGGCCATCGGTTCGGGCAACCTGTGGTCGTACATGTACAGCCACATCCACCTGCCGCTCGGCACGGTCATCTACGCGATGGTCTTGCCGGGAGTCATGTTCGCGCTCTGCATCCTGCTTCATAAGTGCTTGTTGCTGCGGCATCGTCCTGTTGCCGCACTGCTCGCGGTCCCGGTCGCCTGGGTCGCACTGGCCTTCGTCAACAACCTGCTTTCGCCGCACGGCACGTTTTTCGATATCGGGTATACGCAGGCGAACGCGCTGCCGCTGATCCAGGTAGCCGCCGTCACGGGCATCTGGGGTATCGGTACGCTGCTCATGCTGGCCGTGACCGCGGTAGCCATGCTCGCTGCGGTCGACGTCCCGCGCCGGACCCGGATCGCGATGCTCGGCGCCTCGGGGCTGGCCCTCGTGCTCGTCCTCGCCTACGGTTTCTGGCGCCTCGATGTGCCGGCCACCTCAAGCGTGCGCGTCGGGTTGGTCTCGCTCGAACAGACAGGGAAGCTGGTGTCGGTCGATTCGCCGGAAGGCACGGCGCGCCAGGACCGTTACCTGGCGGCGATGGACCGGCTTGCCGCGCAGGGCGCACAGCTGGTCGTGATTCCCGAGGGCACGTTCGCCACGACCGCCGCCATCCCGGCCTTCGCCGGGTTCGCGCAGCAGCGAGGAATCACCCTGAATATTGCCGTGGACTTCCAGGGCGAATCCGGTGCCGAGCGCAACATGGCGATGGTGTTCCAGCCAGGAGCGGCGTCGCCCGTCATGTACGACAAGCACCACCTGATCCCCGGTTTCGAAGACAGGTTCACGCCGGGCAGTGAATTCCAGGTGCTGGACGGTACGCCCCGTATCGGCCTCGCCATCTGCAAGGACATGGATTTCCAGGATGTCGCCATCGCCTATGGGCAACGGAACACTCAGCTGCTGCTGGTGCCTGCATGGGACTTCGTGGTGGATGGCTGGCTGCACAGTCGCATGGCGATCATGCGGGGCGTCGAAGGCGGTTTCGCCGTCGCCCGGACCGCCCGCTCCGGCCGCCTCACCTTGAGCGACGACCGCGGCCGGGTGATGGCGGAAGTGTCGAGCGAACAGGGCGACGCGGAACTGGCCGGCAACCTTCCGCTGCGCGAGACGCGCACGCTGTATGCGCGCTGGGGCAACTGGTTCGCGTGGCTGGATGTGGTGGGGCTGCTGGTGCTCGTAGGGCTTGCGGCGATCCCCACCACTCGTCATTCCCGCGAAGGCGGGAATCCAGTGTCTTATCGCCCGACCGAAGCATGAGTCGCTGGGGTCCCCGCCTGCGCGGGGACGACGGGTAGGGAGTGCCCGCCCATAAAAAAAGCGCCCCGATGGGACGCTTTTCCGAAAAATGGTCGGGGTGGCGAGATTCGAACTCGCGACCACTACACCCCCAGCGTAGTGCGCTACCAGGCTGCGCTACACCCCGACGAGCGAACGATTGTAACAGCATCGCCGCGATCTGCGGAAGGCGGATCAGCGACGAAGGAGGGTCAGGACTTCTTCGAGCTCCAGGCGAACCTGGCGCACGATCTGGTGCGACATGCTGGCTTCCATGCGTGCCTGCGGTCCTTCCAGGCGGGCGCGGGCACCCGTGATGGTGAACCCTTCGTCGTATAGCAACGAACGGATCTGGCGGATCATGAGCACGTCGTGGCGCTGGTAATAGCGGCGGTTGCCGCGGCGCTTGACGGGCTTGAGCGCGGGAAACTCCTGCTCCCAGTAGCGAAGGACATGCGGCTTGACGCCGCAAAGCTCGCTGACCTCACCGATGGTGAAGTAGCGCTTCGCCGGAATGGCGGGAAGTTCGGTGTTATTCCCTGGATCCAGCATAGCCCTCGACTCTTACCTTGAGTTTCTGGCCGGGACGGAAGGTGACCACCCGCCGGGCAGAGATGGGAATTTCTTCGCCGGTCTTCGGATTGCGACCGGGCCGCTGATTCTTCTGCCGCAGGTCGAAATTGCCGAAGCCCGACAGCTTCACCTGCTCGCCTCGCTCCAGCGCCTCGCGCACGACCTCGAAATACGCGTCCACGAATTCCTTGGCCTCGCGCTTGTTGAGGCCCACGTCGAGGAAAAGCCGCTCGGCCATTTCCGCCTTGGTCAGCGCCATCTTATCCTCGCAGTCTCGCCTTGCATGATTTCTCCAATGCCCCCACTGCGTCTGCCACGCGAGCGTCGGCATCGTCGTCGGTAAGGGTGCGTGAAGCGTCCTGTAAAATCAAGCCCATAGCGAGACTCTTTCGCCCTTCATCGATGCCCTTGCCCGCGTAGCGATCGAACAGGCGGATCTCCTTGAGGACGTCGCCGAGCGCGCCGCGCACGGCGGCTTCCACGGCGGACCAGGTCACCTCCTCCGGCAACTCCACCGCGATATCGCGGCGTACCGCAGGAAAACGCGGGACGCGGCCGGCGCTCGGCAGGCGCCGGGAGAGAATCGGCTCGAGGGCCAGTTCCATCACGTGGACATCGGGACCGAGGTCCAGCGACTTGGCCAGCGCCGGGTGCAGGGCGCCAAGGAAGCCGGCCGGCTGCCCGTCGCGGAGCACGCGGGCACCGCGTCCGGGGTGGAGCCAGGACGGCAGGTCCTCGGCGTCCACCGACCAGCGCTGCGGTTCGCCGGTATGGCCGATCAAGGCGTCGAGATCGCCCTTGAGGTCGAAGAAGTCGACCGTGCGCGACACCTCGCCCCACTGCTCCGCCCGTGCGCCGCCCGAGGCGACGACGGCGACGCGGCCGACCTCGTCCGGGGCGCCACCCGTAGCGTGGAAGCTGCGCGCGACTTCGAACAGGCGCACGCGCTCCTGCTGGCGGGCGCGGTTATGGCGCAGCGCCTCGACCAGGCCGGGCAGCAGCGAGGTGCGCATGACCGCCAGGTCGGCGGAGAGCGGGTTTGCCAGGGGCACCCAGTCGCGCTCCAGCTGCCAGGTTTTCAGCAGGTCGGCGCTGACGAAGGACAGGGTCACCGCCTCGTAGTAGCCGCGGGCAGCAAGCTGGTCCCGCAACGCCATCTCGGTCAGGCGAGCTTCCGGCTCGGCGCGCAGGGCGATCTCGCCCGCCGGCACGTGGGTCGGAATGCGCTCGTAACCATGGATGCGGGCGACCTCCTCGATGAGGTCCTCCTCGCGTTCGATGTCGAAGCGGCTGCTCGGCGGCGTGATCTGCCATCCGTCGGCAACCTCGACCACGCCCATGCCGAGAGCGGTGAAGATGCGGCTGACTTCGGCGGCTGCCACTTCGATGCCCAGCACGCGGCGCAGACGCGCATGGCGGAGCAGCACCGGCGCGTGCTCGCGCAGGTCTTCCAGACGCTCGGCCACGGTGACCGGGCCGGCCTTGCCACCGGCGATCTGCAGCAGCAGTTCCGTCGCCCGCTCCATGGCCCGCGCCGGCAGCGCCGGGTCCACGCCGCGCTCATAGCGGTGGGAGGCATCGGTGTGCAAACCAAGCTTGCGGGCACGGCCCATGATCGCCGACGGTGCGAAGTGGGCGGCTTCGAGGAATACGTTACGGGTGTTGTCGGTCACGCGAGAGTCGAAGCCGCCCATGACGCCGGCGACGGCCAGCGGACGCGCCTCGTCGGCGATCACGACGAAGGACGGATCGAGCTTCGCGTCGTTACCGTCGAGCAGCTTCAGCGTCTCGCCCTCGCCCGCATGGCGGACCCGGATGCTGCCGGACAACGTGTCGTTGTCGAACGCGTGCAGCGGATGGCCGAGCTCGAGCATCACATACTGGGTGATGTCGACGATGGCACTGATGGGGCGGATGCCCGACCGGCGCAGGCGCTCGGCCAGCCACAGCGGCGAGCGTGCCGTGGCGTCGACGCCCTCGATCACGCGGCCGAGGTAGCGCGGCGCGTCCGCGCCGGCTTCGAGTTGCACGGAGCGCGAGAGACTCGAGCCGACCGGCGCTTCGGTACTGCCGACCGGCTTGACGCGGCTGCCGAACAGCGCCGCCACATCGTGGGCGAGACCGTTCAGTCCGAGCACGTCGGGGCGGTTCGGGGTGATCTTCAGCTCGATGCTGGCGTCGGGCAGGCCGAGGTATTCAGCCAGCGGCGTGCCGACGGGCGCATCGGCCGGCAGTTCGAGCAGTCCCGAGGCATCGGCATCGATGCCGAGCTCTTTCGCCGAGCAGAGCATGCCGGACGACTCGACGCCACGCAGCTTCGCCGCCTTGATCTGGATGCCGCCGGGCAACACGGCACCGACCTTGGCGAGCGGCACGCGAATGCCGGCGCGTGCGTTGGGTGCGCCGCAGACGATCTGCAGGAGCTCGCCCTGCCCCGCGTCCACCGTGCAGACCTGGAGGCGGTCAGCCTCGGGATGCTTCGTGGCTTCCACGATCTCGGCGACCACGACGCCGTCGAGGCCCTCGCCCAGGGGCGTGACCTCTTCGACTTCCAGGCCCGACATCGTCAGCGCGTGGACCAGCGCCGCGCGATCGGCGTCGATGGTCACCAGTTCGCGTAGCCATTTTTCGGAGAATTTCATGGGAGCGACTCGTTGAACTTGGGATCGATCAGGCGAACTGGCGCAGGAAGCGCAGGTCGTTCTCGAAGAAGGCGCGCAGGTCGCTTACGCCGTAGCGGAGCATGGCGAAACGCTCCACGCCCAGGCCGAAGGCGAAGCCGGTATAGCGCTCCGGGTCGATGCCGCAATTGGACAGCACGGTCGGGTGGACCATGCCGCAGCCGAGCACTTCGAGCCAGCGCGTGCTGCCGTCCTCGGCATCCCAGCGGATGTCGACCTCGGCGGAAGGCTCGGTGAAGGGGAAATAGCTGGGCCGGAAGCGCATTTCGAAATCGCGCTCGAAGAACGCCCGCACGAACTCGGCCAGCGTGCCCTTCAGGTCGGCGAAGCTGGAGGTCTCGTCGACCAGCAGCCCCTCGATCTGATGGAACATCGGCGAGTGGGTCTGGTCGGAATCGCTGCGGTAGACCTTGCCCGGCGCGATGATGCGGATCGGCGGCTGCCGGCCCTGCATCGAGCGGATCTGTACCGGCGAGGTATGCGTGCGCAGCAGGCGGCCGTCACCGAAGTAAAAGGTGTCGTGCATGGCACGGGCCGGATGGTGCGGCGGAAAATTCAGCGCCTCGAAGTTGTGCCAGTCGTCCTCGATTTCGGGACCGTCGGCACGCTGGTAGCCGAGGCGACCGAAGATGTCGGCGATGCGTTCGAGCGCCCGGGTGATCGGGTGGATGCCGCCGTATTCGCCATCGCGGCCCGGCAGGGTCACGTCGATGCGCTCGGAGCCGAGGCGGCGGTCCAGTTCCGCCTGCTCCAGCGACTGCCTGCGCAGCGCGATGGCATCGGTGAGGCGCTCCTTGGCCCGATTGACCTCGGCGCCACGCGCCTTGCGTTCGTCGCCGGAGAGCTGGCCGAGGGCCTTGAGAGCGGCAGTGACCGCGCCGTTCTTGCCCAGCAGGGCCACGCGCAGGGCATCCAGCGCCTCGAGCGTGGGAGCGGCTTCGATGTCCCGCAGGGACGCGTCGATATGCTCGATCGATTCCATCAGGTTTCCGATTTTCCTGGGCGGAAAAAAGAATGGGGAGAAGGCAAGGCCTTCTCCCCACGTTATCCATCATCGCGCGGTATCGCTACCGCGCGTGGTACAGCGGATTACGCAGCCAGACTGGCCTTGGCCTTCTCTGCGATCGCGCCAAACGCCTTGATGTCGTGCACGGCCAGGTCGGCGAGGACCTTGCGGTCGACCGAGATGTTGGCCTTGGCCAGACCGTTGATCAGGCGGCTGTACGACAGACCGAACTGACGGGCGGCAGCGTTGATACGGACGATCCACAGCGCGCGGAACTGGCGCTTGCGCTGCTTGCGGCCGATGTAGGCGTACTGACCGGCCTTGATGACGGCCTGGTTAGCTACGCGGAAAACCTTGCGGCGGGCGTTGTAGTAGCCCTTGGCACGGCCGATGATCTTCTTGTGACGACGACGGGCGGTAACGCCACGCTTAACACGAGCCATGGTTCAAGCCTCCCTTAGAGATACGGCAACATGCGAGCCACACCCTTGGTGTCGCACGCCTTGACGTGGTTGGGAGCGCGCAGGCCGCGCTTACGCTTGGTCGACTTCTTCGTCAGGATGTGCGACTTGAAGGCGTGACCGGCCTTGAACTTGCCGGATGCGGTCTTGCGAAAACGCTTCGCGGCCGCCCGGTTGGTCTTGATCTTGGGCATCGGAATGCTCCGTATTCGGTTGCTGACTGATCCGGCGGCAAGGCCTTGAAGGGCCTGCACTTTCCTTCCTGCCGGGTACGGTGGTTCGGCCCATCCATTCGGACCGAGCCGGCGATGATACACGAATCTTAAGACGGTGTGTAGGAGCGCGCCTGCGCGCGACAGACTTTCGCGCCAGTCTTCTAGGTGGCGCGCCAGCTCCGGGGCTTGGCCTCAAAACATGTCGCGCGCAGGGCGCGCTCCTACAAGGAGCCTAGGCGATCAGACCTTCTTCTTCGGTCCGATCATCATGACCATCTGGCGGCCTTCCAGGCGGGGGAACTGCTCGACCACGCCCTCTTCGCCGATATCGGTCTGGATCTTCCGGGCCAGGTTCTGGCCGAGGTCCTGGTGGGACATCTCGCGGCCGCGGAAACGGATCGTGACCTTGACCTTGTCGCCTTCCTCGAGGAACTCGCGCATCTTGCGCAGCTTGATGTCGTAGTCGCCCACGTCCGTGACCGGACGGAACTTCACTTCCTTGATCTCGACCTGCTTCTGCTTCTTCTTGGCGGCCTGGGCCTTCTTCTGGGCTTCGAACTTGAACTTGCCGTAGTCCATGATGCGGCAGACCGGCGGATCGCCGTTCGGCTGGATTTCGACGAGGTCCATGCCGAGGTCTTCGGCGGCGCGGATGGCGTCACGGGTTTCCATGATGCCCAGCTGCTCACCTTCGACGCCAAGCACCCGGACCCGCGGGACGCGGATCTCGTTGTTCTTGCGATTGCCCTTGTTTTCGGTCGTAGCGATACCGCTATCCTCCAGAAGAATGATCCCAATACCGGACCCGCAGCCTTATCGGCGGGTCTCGGCTTCCAAGCGTTGGACGAACTGTGCCAGCGGCATGCTGCCCAGGTCGTCGCCTCCACGGGTACGTACGGAGATGGTACCTGTTTCCCGCTCGCGGTCGCCGACCACGATGAGATAGGGGACCTTCTGCAACGTATGCTCGCGGATTTTATATCCGACCTTTTCATTGCGCAAATCGGCGGCCACCCTGAAGCCTTGTCCGACAAGGGCTTGCACGATTTCACGCACGTAATCGGCCTGAGCGTCGGTGATGCTGAACGCCACGGCCTGAATGGGGGCAAGCCAGGTGGGAAGCAAGCCCGCGTGGTGCTCGATCAGGATGCCGATGAAGCGCTCCATGGACCCCACGATGGCCCGGTGCAGCATCACCGGATGCTGGCGCTGGCTGTGCTCGTCGACGTACTCGGCACCCAGGCGCTCGGGCATCATGAAATCCACCTGCATCGTGCCCACCTGCCAGGCGCGGCCGATGGAATCCTTCATGTGGTACTCGATCTTGGGGCCGTAGAAGGCGCCCTCGCCCGGCAGTTCCTCCCAGGTGACGCCGGCGGCGGACAGGGCGGCCCGCAAGGCGTGCTCGGCCTTGTCCCAGACCTCGTCCGAACCGATGCGCTTGTCCGGGCGCAGGGCGATCTTCATCGCGATGTCGTTGAAGCCGAAGTCCTCGTACACCTTCATGGCCTGGGCGTGGAAGGCGGCGACCTCCTCTTCGATCTGGGCCGGGGTGCAGAAGATGTGGCCATCGTCCTGGGTGAAGGCGCGCACGCGCATGATGCCGTGCAGCGCGCCCGAGGGCTCGTTGCGGTGGCAGCCGCCGAACTCGCCGTAGCGGATCGGCAGGTCGCGGTAGCTGTGCAGGCTGGTGTTGAAGATCTGCACGTGGCCCGGGCAGTTCATCGGCTTGAGCGCATAGGTGCGCTTCTCCGACTCGGTGAAGAACATGTTTTCCTGGTAGTTGTCCCAGTGGCCGGACTTCTTCCACAGGCTCACGTCCATGATCTGCGGGCCGCGCACTTCTTGGTAGCCGCTCTTGCGGTACACGCCGCGGACGTACTGCTCCACGGCCTGCCAGATGGCCCAGCCCTTCGGGTGCCAGAACACCATGCCCGGTGCTTCTTCCTGCTGGTGGAACAGGTCGAGCTGCTTGCCGATGCGGCGGTGGTCGCGCTTCTCGGCCTCCTCCAGCTGGAGCAGGTAGGCCTTGAGATCCTTGTCGTTGAGCCAGGCGGTGCCGTAGATGCGCGTGAGCATCTCGTTGTTCGAATCGCCGCGCCAGTAGGCGCCGGCCACCTTCATGAGCTTGAAGGCGCGCAGCTTGCCGGTGTTGGGCACGTGCGGGCCACGGCAGAGGTCGGTGAACTCCCCCTGCGTATAGAGCGAAAGCTCCTCATTGGCCGGGATCGATTCGATGATCTGCGCCTTGTATTCCTCGCCCATGCCCCGGAAGAAGCGGATCGCCTCGTCGCGGCTCATCACCGAGCGCGTAACCGGGATCTGCTCCTTCACGATCTTCTCCATCTCGGCCTGGATGGCGTCCAGATCGTCCGGGGTGAAGGGCCGCTCGTACGCGAAGTCGTAGTAGAAGCCGTTTTCCACCACGGGGCCGATGGTGACCTGCGCGCCGGGGAACAAGCGCTGCACGGCCTGGCCCAGCAGGTGGGCGGTGGAATGGCGGAGGATGTCCAGCGCCTCGGGGCTCTTCTCGGTAACGATCTCAAGCGCCGCGTCGCGGTCGATGGTGTAGCTGGCGTCCACCAGCTTGCCGTCCACCTTGCCGGCAAGGGTGGCCTTGGCCAGGCCGGCGCCGATGGAGGCGGCGACGTCCTGCACGGAAACCGGGTGATCGAACGGGCGCTGGCTGCCGTCGGGTAGCGTGATCTGGATCATGGATGGTGGTTCCGGACAAACAAAAAGGGCGCCAGGCGCCCTTCGGGGTACGAAGACGTGGCGGGGGCTCAGGTTGGGAAGCGCGTAGTCCGCATGTCGCACACTCGGCCGGCGTTGCCGCGGGCCACCTTCGTTGCATGGATATCTGGCGAAAACTAGATCAGGGTCGCTGCCGTGTCAATCGGGGGCATCCGTTTCGGTCTCTGGGCGACCCACTTTCCCGATGGGTTTGCCGTCCGCTAGCCGTCGCCCAATGTAGGAGCGCGCCTGCGCGCGACAGGTTTTCGCCCCAGTCCTGAAGCTGGCGCGCCAGCTTCGAGTCGCGGCCTCAAAAGATGTCGCGCGCAGGCGCGCTCCTACAGCGGCCTAGGGGGGACCGAAATGCTGTCGCATGCCGGGCGCGCTGCTACAGCAGGCGGCGCAGGAGGCCTGATGCGCGCTGGGTCTTTCGTTGCGTGGCGTGGCTCAAGATGTCGGGCGATGCGAAGAGCGTGAACCAGCGACGGGCGCGGGTCACGCCGGTGTAAAGCAATTCGCGCGTCAACACGGGCGATGGTTCGGGCGGCAGCGCAAGCGCCGTATGTTCGAACTCCGAACCCTGAGACTTGTGCACCGTCATTGCGAACACCGTCTCCACCGCCGCGAGACGACTCGGCACGATGAAGCGGATGCGTTCGCCACCGCGTTCGTCCATCACCGCGAAGGCGACACGGAGCGCCATGCCACCCTCCCCATCCGGCACCCACAAGGTTATGCCCACGTCGCCATTCATGAGGCCAAGGGTGTAGTCGTTGCGCGTGAGCATCACCGGGCGCCCTTCGTACCAGCCGCCGGTCGCGTCTATCAGTCCCCGGTCGAGCAGGCCCTGCGCGATGCGCGCGTTCTGCCCGAGCACGCCGTGCTCGCCCAGGCGCGTGGCACAGAGCAGCTGAAAGCCCGCGTAGGCTCGCAGGGCGCCGCGGCCCCACGCGGCGATGGCCGCGTCGTCGGCTCCGACGGGCGGACGTTCGCGTTCGATCCAGTCAAGGTAATGACGATACCCCGGAGCGCCGTCGCGGCCTTCGATGGCCAGCCTGGCGATGGCAGCCGGCGACGGGGTACCGAGCGCCACATCGTCGAACAGGTCGAACACCGCACATGCGCGGCTGGCGTCTCCCTCGTTGATCGCCGCGGCCAGCGCGCCGATACCGCTGTCGCTGCCAAAACGGCGGCTCAGGCGCAGCATCGCCACATGCTGGTCCAGGGTTGCGGCATCGCCACCGTCCGTCCAGGGCGTGACGTCTTCGCCGCAGACGGCACGGACCCAGTCGCGCGTAGACAGGTCGTAGTGACCGGCGTCCGCACGCGCGCAAAGATCGCCTAGGACCGCACCGGCCTCCACCGACGACAGCTGGTCCTTGTCGCCCAGCAGCACGAGGCGCGCACTGGGCGGCAGGGCCTCGAGTGTTGCCGCCATCATTTCGAGATCGATCATCGACGCTTCGTCGATCACGAGGACGTCGAGATGGAGCGGATTCTCCGCGTTATGCCGGAAGCTGCGCGAATCCGGGCGGGTACCGAGCAGCCGGTGCAGCGTGGTCACTTCCGCGGGGATCGCCTGCTTCACCGCAGGGTCGATCTGAAGCTGCGCCACCTGCCCCGCGATGGACGCATTGAGGCGAGCGGCCGCCTTGCCCGTCGGCGCGGCAAGGCGGATGCGCAGGCGGCTTCCGCCATCGCGCAACGCCAGGGTCTGCAAAAGACCGAGCAGGCGCACGACGGTGGTCGTCTTGCCAGTGCCAGGCCCACCCGTAATGACGGCAAAACCGGAACGCGCAGCGAGGGCGCAGGCGATCTTCTGCCAGTTCGGGCGGGAGCCATCCGGCGGGAAAAGGCGGTCGAGCTCGGCACGGAGGCCGGCGCCGGCTTCGCGATCGCCCATCCGCCCGCGGATGGCCTCGGCCACGCGCGCCTCGTCGCGCCAGAAGCGGCGCATGTAGAGCAATCCGTGCTCGAGGACGAGCGGCGCGGCGGGGTCTCCAGCGGGATCCGCCACCACCTTTGATACGGAAAGGAAAGTCATCGGATCGCCGAGACCGGGCTCGCGCTCGCGCAGCGCTTCCAGGGGCATGCAGATATGCCCGTCGCCGAGTTCATGACTCAAAAGCGCGGCAGCGATCTGCACACGTGCGTCCACCGCCGGATCCAATTCGCGCAGGAAGCGGGCAAATGCGCGGTCGACCGCCTCGATGCGGGCATCTGCGAGAGCCTGGTCAAGCCAGGCGGCGCTGTCGGCGATCATGCGGCGGCTCCTTCGAACAAGGCGTCCATGGCCTCGATCATCGCCTTCGGCGGCCGCTCCCCGTGCACACCGTGGCCGCGGCCGTCGACACCGCGCAGGAAGAGATAGACGGCGCCGCCCACATGGGTGTCATAGTCGTAGGCGTCACCGAGCCGGCTACGCAGGTGCCGGTGCAGCGCCAGGAGATACAGCGCGTATTGGAGTTCGTAACGTGCCTCGAGGATCGACTGCCGCATGGCGTCGGGCGTATAGGCGCGCTCCTCCTCGCCTAGCCAATTCGACTTGTAATCGACGACATACCAGCGCCCGTCGTGCTCCACGATCAGGTCGATGAAGCCCTTGAGCATGCCATTGATGGTATCCGCCGCCAGATGCGGGCGCTTCGCGGCCCCGAGCGTGTGTTCGCGGACGATGCGATCGAGCGCCAGCGTGTCCACGTCCCGCGACTCGAACAGGAACTCAAGCTCTGCGCGGTATCGCGTGGCATCGTCCACGTCCGTGAGCGCCACCTGTCCGGCATCGGGCAAGGGCATAGGCGTGCGCAGCAACACGAGCAGCCAGTCCGTGAGGAGATCGATGAAGGCAGTCCAGCCGGGCCGCCGCCCACAACGGCGCGCGACCATGTCGCGCAGGCGCTCGCGGTCGTCCGCGATGGTCGCAAAGCCTTCCTCCGCGATCCATTCGAGCAGGTCGTGCAGGAACGTGCCGGCTTCGGCGCCGCGCGGGAACGCATGGATGCCGCTCACCTGCGGCGATGGCACGACAGGCTCGGTCGCGTATTCGACGATGACGTCGTCGGTGGCCGTTTCTGGCGCCGCGATATCCTCGGCATAACGCAGGCCGCTATAGCTCGCGATACGCCAGGGCTTCGCCGGGGCGATCGCAGGCTCGCGCGCAGGCCGTGGCGCCACTTCCTGTTCGGCCGGGGCGTAACGGCGCTCGTCGGGCGGCGGCATGTATTCCACGCGGATCGAGGGCACGCCGTTCGCGAGTTCGCGAAGCAGGCCCGCGATCGCTCCGTTGGCGATCTCACTGCCGCCCCCCAGCAGGTGGCCGAAGGCGCTGCGATGCACCTGAGGGGTACGCGAGTTATTGTGGCAGACGGGCGCCACGCCGACGTAGCAGGCATGCCGTGCACGGGTCATGGCCACGTAGAGCAGGCGCAGGTCTTCCTGGAGTTCCGCCAGGTCGGCTGCCTCCTTGGCGCGTTCGGACGCCTCGCCGCCCCTGGATTTGCTCACCAGTTCCAGCTGGGTCCCCGCGCCATCGTGGTAGCGGTACGTCGCCTGCCCGGGATGGGTGCCGCCACTGGCGCAGACGAAGGGCAGGAACACCACGGGGTATTCGAGGCCCTTGGATTTGTGGATGGTCACCACCTTCACGACATCCTCGTCGCTTTCCAGACGCACCAGCTGGTCGTCGCCATGATGACTCGCGGTGTCCGCGATGCGTTCGGCGAGGTGGCGGATGAGCGCCTGTTCACCGTCGAGAGTGGACGCAGCATGCTGCAGCAGTTCGGCCAGGTGGAGCACATTGGTGAGCGCGCGCTCGCCGCCCGCACGACCAAGAAGTCGCGCAGGCAGGTCGAAGCGATGCAGCAGCGAGTGCAGCATCGCGAGCACGCCCGAGCGTTGCCACACGTGGCGCAATGCGACGAACAGCTCGCCACGTCGCTCCCAATGCGCTTCGTCCACATTCAGCCGTTCGAGTTCGGCATAGCCGAGGTCGAGCGTTCGCGTCGCGAGGGCGGCTCGCATCGCGATATCGGAAGCGGGCGATGCCACCGCGCGAAGCCACGCCAGTACGTCGCCGGCCTCGATGCTCTCGAGCACGGAGTCGCGGTCGGAAAGGAAGACGCTGCGCACATGCCGCGAGGCCAACGATGCCCGCACCTGTATGGCCTCGGTCCGGCTCCGGACCAGTATGGCGATATCGGCCGGCTTCAGCGGAACGAAGCGATCGTCGCCATCCACGAATCCGCTATCGCCCCGCGTCGCGCCATCGAGCAGGCGCACGATCTCGCTGGCACAGGCTTCCGCCATCTGTTCGCGATAGTGACGCACACCGACTGGCACCTCGTCGTCGAGCAGCCAGAGGCGCAGCGCAGGCTGTTCCTGGCGATCGATCACGAAGCGCTCCACCCTCCCCTTTGCTCCCACGGCAGCGAAGGGAAGACTGCGCTGGGGGAAATGGAACGCGCCATGGGGATGCCGTTCGCCGTGCAGGAACACGGCGTTCACCGCTTCCACCATGGCCTGGGTGGAACGGAAGTTGGTCTCCAGGCTGTAATGCGGGGCCCTGGCTTGCGCCCGTGCCGCGAGATACGTGTGGATATCCGCGCCGCGGAAAGCATAGATCGCCTGTTTCGGATCGCCGATCAACAATAGACCCACATCGGCCGCGTCGGCGTAGACGCGGCTGAAGATGCGGTACTGGACGGGATCGGTGTCCTGGAACTCGTCGATCAACGCCAGTGGGAACTGCCTGCGGATGGTCTCCGCCAGCAGGTCGCCTGCCGGGCCGTGCAGCGCTGCGTCCAGGCGCTGCAGCAGATCGTCGAAACCGATCTGCGCGCGCTTGCGCTTCAGCATGGCGAAGCGTTCGCGCACGCGGGTCAGCGCATCGGCCAGCAGCGCATGGCGGATTTCCACCTTTCCTTCGTTCCCCGACTGCCAGGCATCTAGTGCGGCGAAGGCCGGATGTTCGGGTCGTGACTTGCCCTTGCAGGTAGCCTCGCCAAGCCGCGTCGCCGTGAAGCGCTGAAGCTCCTCGTCGGTCGCTTCGCCACCCAACGCCCACCGGCGCAGGGGAGCAAGATAGCCCGGCATGCGATCGGGGCGATAACGATTGTTATTGAGTACCTTGGACGTCGACGCATCCGTGAGCAGGGCTTCGATCCGGTCCACGTCGGCACGCCACGCCGAGGCGGCCTCGGCACGCAGGCGCTCGTTCTCCGCCTCCCAGGCTTCGCGCGCTGCGAGCAGGGAGCGCGGATCGGTCACGGCATCGAGGATCTGTCCCTCGACCCGCAAGGTCACCTCCCCGCCGTAAAACAACGGCTTCAGCGAGCGCAGCAGATCGTCCGGCGAATGCCATTCCTCGAGAACGGCTTCTGCCTGACGTGGCGATAGCGGATAGAACGCCTGGCGCCAGTAGTCGCGCACGCAATCGGCAAGCAACTCGTTCTCGTCCGGCTCCAGCGTGAGCGCGAAGGCGTGGCCGCTGCCGAAGGCATGCTGCGTGAGCATGCGCTGGCTCCAGCCGTGGATGGTGAAGATGGCGGCTTCGTCCATCCATTGCGCCGCCAGCTCGAGGCGGCGCGCACAGGCGGGATGGGCGTCCGCCGGATAGGTGGCGATCAGTTCCGCGAGGAAAGGTTCCGCCGAGGCGGATGCACGGAAGGCGCTGGACGCCTCGACGAGCCGCGCGCGGATGCGTTCGCGCAGTTCCTGCGTAGCCGCTTCGGTGAAGGTGACCACGAGCAACTGCGGCGGCAGCAACGGCTGCGCCAGGCCATGGCCGAGCACGGCGCGCACGTAGAGCGCGGCAATGGTCCAGGTCTTGCCGGTACCGGCGCTCGCCTCGATGAGACGCACGCCATCCAGGGGCATGGACGCCGGTTGCAGCGGTGCGACAGAAGGACTCATGCCGCCTCCACGCGCAGCGCGCCGAGGAAATCGGCATAGGCGGGCAGCCAGTCGACGAAGCCGCTGGCCATCAACGCACCGAACTGCGGAAACGCCCTGCGAAGATAGGCGTCGTTATCCACTTCGCCAGGCGCGCGGGTGCCTGGCGCCGTGGGCCCGTAAGCTGCGCGGGCCGCCGTTTCCGCCTTGTCTTCGCCTTCCCCGAGCCAGGCGAGCGCCGTGCGCAAGGCGATCGGGAGCGGACGGCGCATGCCCTCGCGCCACATCCGTACCACGTGCAGCAGATAGCCCTGGGCCACATCGGTACCCAGCGGCGGCATGACGATGGTGCCGTCAGGCCCCACGTAGCGGGTTTCCACGGCGATCCCCGCCGCCTGCGCAACGAGATGTTCGACCCACGCTTCGACGAGCCGACGCGCCACAGGCCGTCCTTCCTTGTCGATGACGGCGGTGGGGGATGCGCGCAACGACACCAGGTGTCCTTCGCCATTCATGCGCAGCCCCGCCAGCCAGTCCTCGATGACCAGCCCGTCTGCCGACACGCTCAGTTCGCGCTTGCCCGCGTCCAGCGGCCAGCGTGCGCATTCCGCCGCATAGCGGGCATGCACGGCGAGCGCGCCTTCTTCCAGCGTGCGCCGCGCCATGCCGGCGAAGCCACCCATCGGCAGGACACCGCTGCGCTGCAGGCGTGCGCTAGCCCTTTCGATGGCATGAGCAGGGTCGCGGCCTTCCTCGCGAAGTGCCGCATGCAATAGCGCGTCGATCATCCCATAACGGTCGAGGCCGCCAAGGGAGAAGGGTTCATTGTCTTCGCTCGCGGCTTCCGCCGCATCGAAGCGCACGCCAAGGCGGGTATTGAAGAACTCGCGCACGGGATGACGCAGGAAGCGGCGCAAGGTGGCGATCGGGACAGGCCGCTCCACGAGCAGCGGCTCGAGCGCGGCGTCACGGTATTCGTCGCGCGCCTCGTGGGCCACGCGCCATTCGCCCGCGTAAGTGAAGAGACGCGCGTCGCCCTGCTGGAAATACGCGCGGCTGAAAGGCTGCAGCGGATGGGTCACCGTCAGGGCCGCCAACACGTCGTCGTCCCCTGCGGTTCGCCAGCCGGCCGCGAGGTAATCGCGCAGCTGGCCTACCAGCACCGAGGGTGCGAGCTCGGCGTTGTCGCGCGCGCTGCGCCCCACCCAGCCGACATGCAGGGCATCGCGTGCCGAGAGCAACGCCTCGAGGAACAGGTAGCGATCGTCTTCGCGGCGCGAGCGATCGCCCGGCCGCCATGCACCGTTACGCGCCATCAGGTCGAAATCCATCGGTGGCCGCGCGCGCGGGTAATCGCCGTCATTCATGCCCAGCAGGCAGACGACGCGGAACGGGATGGCACGCATCGGCATCAGCGTGCCGAAGCTCACCGCACCGGCGAGGAAGCGCTTGGAGAGGCCGCCCTCGTCGAAGGGCGCCAGCCAGGCTTCGCGTACCACCTCCACCGGCAGGGGCTGCTCGAACGAGGCTTCCGCGCAGGCTCGCTCCCAGGTTTCCAAGGCATCCATCAAGCGCTCATGCAGGATGCGGTCGTCGGGCTCCGATGGCGCGAACAGGTCGCGCAGCAGCGCACGCAGGCGCTCGCCCCACAGGGCGGGCGACGCCGGAGTAGCCAGGTGACGCCAGTGCTTGCCCAGGGCAGCGAGGAGGTCTGCCAGCGGCCCCACCAGGCGCGCGTCAAGGCCGCCTACTTCGCCGTAAGGCTCGATGTCGCCCCATGCCTCGCCCTGCCCCGCGGCATAGCCAAGCAACATCCGGCGCAGGCCGAACATCCACGTGTTCTGCTCCAGGGCCGGCAGTCCCAGCGATGCGCGCTGGGCCGCGTCCAGGCCCCAGCGGATGCCGGCGCCCTCGGTCCAGCGATGCAGGAGCGGAAGATCGTCCTCCCCGAGACCGAATCGCTCACGCACCGCCGGCACGTCGAGCAGGTCGGCCATGTCGCCCACGCCGAATCGCGATTCCGGCAGCGCCAGCAGCATGTCCAGCGCCATCACCATCGGTGCGGTACCGCGCGCGGTGCGATCGGCGATGCTGTACGGAATGAAGCGCGCATCGTCGCGCGGCACGCGGCCGAAGACGGCATCGATATGCGGCCCGTACGTCTCGATGTCGGGGACCATCACGATGACGTCGCGCGGGAGGATCGGATCGCCCTTGCGCGATGCCTCCTCGAAACGTGCCAGCAACTGGTCGTGCAGCACCTCGACTTCGCGCTGCGGACCGTGGGTGACATGGAAGGCGATGGACGTGTCGCCCGCTTCCAGCAGGCGCGGCACCGCGGGAAGCGGTTCCAGATCCAGGATGGCTGCCTGCACCTGGCCAAGCAGCGTGTCGGTGCGCGGTTCCGCGAACAGGTCGATGCGCTGGTCCCAGGCGGTGAAGCGCTCGCGATAGCCGTCCGGGTTGTCGAATTCGTCGAGCAGGCGGATATAGTCGCGCCCCTGCTTGCCCCAGGCGGCCAGTAGCGGATGGGCATACCTGTGAAGGTCTTCGTCCGAGGGCAGGGCTGGCATGCCCGGCTTGCCCTGCTGGCGACGCCGCTCGGCACGCAGCAGTTCGCGGTCGTCGACGATGTCTGCCCAGTAATGCCGGCACGGATTCATGACCACGAGCAGCACCTGCGACCAGCGGCCGAGTGCGGCGAGGGCTTCCAGCGTCTGTCGCGGCAGCGACGACATGCCGAAGACCACGATGCGCCGCGGCAGGGCCCTGGGGCGTTCAGTGGCGGTGGACACGGCGGCAAGAAAGCGCTCGTGCACCGCGGCGCGGTTGCCGCGGGCCTCTTCGTCTCCCACGTCCGCCAGCAGGCGCCGCCACAATGCCGCCTGCCACCGGTCGGCCGCCGGGAGCGCCGGTGCGCCACCGCGCGCGTCGCGAACCACGTCGCGCCCTTCCGCCCAGTCGTCGAGCCAGTCGGCGCGATACACCTGGTACTGGTCGTAAAGGTCGGCGAGGCGCTCAGCGAGTTGATGGCATTTGCGCGCGTCGTCGCCGTCACCGAGGAACGCCGCCAGCGACTCGAAACCGGAATCGCCCGAAAGAGCCGGCAGCAGGCGCATCAGGCGCCATACCAGGCGCGACTTGTCGAAGGGCGATTCCGGCGGCACCGCGTCGCGGCCCAATACGGCGCGATACGCCTCCCACAGGAAGCGGCCCGGCAGCTCCACGTCCACCGCCGCGGCAATCCCCAGGCCGCCTTCATCGCTGCCGCGGGCGAGCGCCATGCGAAACCACTGGGCGATACCGTTCGACTGCACGAGCACGCGCTCGTCCTCGAGCGGACGCAGCGGCGTGCGGGCCAGCCAGCCGACCAGCACGTCGCGCAGTTCCTCGAGGCGGTTGCCGTGCAGGACCATCAGGCCCGGCACGATGTCGTCCACGTCGCTCAACGGGCGGCTCCAGGGCGAAAAGGTGCGATGGCGATCATCGCCGATCCGCGTCTCCCCGGGTGAGACTTCAGAAGGGTTTCGCCACGACCAGGAAGATGATGGCGATCAGCACCAGCACCGGCAACTCGTTGAGGATGCGCAACGTCTTCGTGGAAGGCAGCGTGCCGCCCGCGATGCTCCGCTTCAGTAGGCGCCCGGTCCAGATGAAATAAGCCAGCATCAGCACCACGAGCGCCAGCTTGGCGTGCAGCCAACCGCCGCTCACGTGGAAGTACAGCCAGAGCACGAGGCCGAACAGGAGAGCGATGCCGAACATGTTGTGGCCGAACTTGTAGAGCCGGCGGCCCATCAGTTCCAGGCGCGCCTTCACCGCCGGCTCGTTGCCGGCCTCGGCGATGTTCACGAGGATACGCGGCAGGTAGAACACCGTCGCCATCCAGGCGATGACGAACACGATGTGCAGGGACTTGGTCAGCAGGTAGGCCACCGGCAGCGCTCCGTCAGGGGAAGCGTCGAGTTTAGCCCACGCTGCGACGGGCACAAAAAAAGGAGCCATCGGCTCCTTTCCTGCGGTCTTCGTGCCACTCCATGAGAGGAAGTGGTGGGCGGTACAAGGATCGAACTTGTGACCCCTACCATGTCAAGGTAGTGCTCTACCGCTGAGCTAACCGCCCGAAGAGCTGCGCAGTTTACCGGCCCCTGCCGGGCTCTGCAAGGGGTCGGGGCCGTCCTAGCGGAGGGCCCGTTCGCGCAGGCGGTGGATCTCGTCGCGGAGTTTCCCGGCCTCCTCGAACTCCAGGTTCTGGGCGTGCTTGTACATGCGGGCCTCGAGCTTCTTGATGGTCGAGCCCACCTGCTCCGGGCTGAGGGCGCCGTAATCGGGCACTTCCTCCGCCACCTTCCTGGCCTCCCTGCCCTTCTTGCCCTTGCCGCCGCGCGAGCCCACGTCGGCGCGCGCGCCCTCCATGATGTCCGCGATGCGCCGGACTACCGTCGTCGGGGTGATGCCTTGGGCGGCGTTGTACTCCTTCTGCTTCTCGCGGCGACGGGCGGTCTCGTCCATCGCTTCTTTCATCGAGCCGGTGATCTCGTCCGCATACAGGATGGCCTTGCCGCGGACGTTGCGCGCCGCGCGGCCGATGGTCTGGATCAGCGAGCGGGTGGATCGGAGGAAGCCTTCCTTGTCGGCGTCGAGTATCGCCACCAGCGACACTTCCGGCATGTCCAGGCCCTCGCGCAGGAGGTTGATGCCCACCAGCACGTCGAACTCGCCGAGACGGAGATCGCGGATGATCTCCGTGCGCTCCACGGTGTCGATGTCGGCATGAAGGTACCGCACCCTCACGTCGTGCTCGGAGAGGTAGTCGGTGAGGTTCTCCGCCATGCGCTTGGTCAGCGTGGTCACCAGCACGCGATCGCCCATGGCGACGCGCTTGTGGATCTCGCCCAGCAGGTCGTCCACCTGGGTGCGCACCGGACGCACCTCCACCTCGGGATCGATGAGGCCGGTGGGACGCACCACGAGTTCCACCACGTTGCCGTCCGAACGCTCCAGCTCATACTTCGCAGGCGTCGCCGACACATAGATCGCACGCGGCGCGCGGCGCTCCCATTCCTCGAAACGCAGTGGCCGGTTGTCCATCGCCGACGGCAGGCGGAAACCGAATTCCACCAGCGTTTCCTTGCGCGAGCGATCGCCCTTGTACATGGCGCCAAGCTGCGGCACGGTCACGTGCGATTCGTCGACCACCATGAGCGCGTCCGGCGGCAGGTAGTCGAACAGCGTCGGCGGCGGCTCGCCTGGACCACGCCGGGTCATGTGCCGCGAATAGTTCTCGATGCCCTGGCAGAAACCCACCTCGGCCATCATTTCCAGGTCGAAACGCGTGCGCTGCTCGAGGCGCTGCGCTTCCACCAGTTTATTGTCGCGATAGAGCTGCTCCAGGCGCTCGGAGAGCTCGATCTTGATCGTCTCCATGGCGTTCAGCACGCTCTGCCGGGTGCTGGCGTAGTGCGTCTTCGGATACACCGTGTAACGCGGCACCTTGCGCAATACTTCGCCGGTCAGCGGGTCGAACAGCGAGAGGTTTTCCACGTCGCCGTCGAACAACTCGATGCGCAGGGCCTCGGACTCTGATTCCGCCGGGAACACGTCCACGACCTCGCCGCGTACGCGGTAAGTGCCGCGGCGCAATTCCATCTCGTTGCGCACGTACTGGAGTTCGGTGAGCTGACGGATGAGCGCGCGCTGTTCGATATGCTCGCCACGCGAGAGAATCAGGCGGAGGCTCATGTAGTCCTCCGGGTCGCCAAGGCCGTAGATCGCGGACACCGTCGCGACGATCAGCGCGTCGCGACGCGACAGCAGCGCCTTGGTCGCGGCCAGACGCATCTGCTCGATATGGTCGTTGATGCTCGAATCCTTCTCGATGAAGGTGTCCGAAGCGACCACATAGGCTTCCGGCTGGTAATAATCGTAGTAGCTGACGAAATACTCCACGGCGTTGTGCGGGAAGAATTCCTTGAATTCGCCGTACAGCTGCGCCGCCAGGGTCTTGTTGGGCGCGAGCACGATGGTCGGCTTCTGGATCTTCTCGACCACGTTGGCGATCGTGAAGGTCTTGCCCGAACCGGTCACGCCCAGGAGGGTCTGGGCAGCCAGGCCGGCCTCGAACCCTTCGGTGAGGCGGGCGATGGCCTCGGGCTGGTCGCCCGAGGGTTTATAGGGGGAGACGAGCTGGAAGCGATCGGTCATGGCTGACGATATGCTGGTTCGGAGGTCAAGTTTAAAGCGCCAGTGCCTACGCGCCGTGATGCAGCGCACCGGGGGCGCGCCAGCCCCGAAGCCTGGCATGGTCGCGGGCCCCAGACCCACGGCAGGCCGGAACCGTGCCCAGCTCCCGTTCATGCGGCTACACCTTGTCGGAACTGCTGGTCGTCATCGCGATCGTTGGCATCGTCTGCGGCCTCGCCGCGCCGGCCATGGGCGAAGCGGTCGCGCGGCACCGGCTGAGGGCCGCGGCCGACGACCTGCTCGATGCCCTGCGAAAGGCCCGCTCCATCGCGGTATGGCGCGGCCACGAGACGCTCGCATGCGCGAGCGGTGATGGGCGCACCTGCTCGTCCTGGGCCGACTGGACCCAGGGCTGGATCGTCCGGGACATGCGCAAGGGCGCCATCCTCGCCGCCGGGTCGCAGCTCGATCGGAAACTCGCTGGCATCCGCCGCCCGGGCCGCGAGGAGATCAGGTTTGCCGCCAATGGCACTTCTCCCGGCACCAACCAGACCATCGTCCTCTGCGTCCGCGGTCGGCCGGCCACAGCTGTGGCTGTCATCATCGGAAACGCAGGACTGGCCCGACGCGAGCCAGCGGCACCGGACGACGCGGCGCTCTGCGCCAGGCAGCGTTCACGGAGGCGCTGAGGAAGCTTGACAGCCCATCCCCAGTTCCACAAAATACGTGGCTCCCCGCCCGAATAGCTCAGCCGGTTAGAGCACTTGACTGTTAATCAGGGGGTCGTTGGTTCGAGTCCAACTTCGGGCGCCAGGTTTTGAAAGGTCGGCAGCAATGCCGGCCTTTTTTTATTTGGTTCTTGCGCTGATGCGCTACGCCGCGCGAATCGCAGCCAGCAGGTCGGCGCGGCCGTAAGGTTTCTGCAGGCGGGCATGCACTGTCGCGGCGTGCTCCGGCAGCTCCGCATAACCGCTCGCGAGCACCACGTGGATGTCGGGATAGGTTTCCGCGACGCGGGATGCCAGTTCCATGCCCGTCATGCCCGGCATCGCGTGGTCGGTAATCAGGATCGAGACCGAGGGCGATTCGCCGAGCACCTTCAGAGCCTGCTGCCCCGATGACGCGCCTACGGCGTCATAGCCCTCGAAGCACAGCATCTCCACCGTGGTGGAGAGAACCAGCGGGTCGTCGTCGACGACGAGTACCGAGGTCGCTTCCGTGGCCTCGAGCGGCGCTTCGACAGGAGCTTCCCGACGGATCGCCGATGCCATCACTGCTCCCTTCGCAGGCACCTCCACGGACAGCACCGCAGGCTGTGCGAGCGGCAGCCAGAGGTCCACCGTCGTGCCGCCGGGCCGCGAGCTGTTGAGCCTCAAAGCGCCGCCGCACTGCTGCACGATGCCGTGCACCATCGACAGCCCCAGTCCCGTGCCCTTGCCCACGCCCTTGGTCGTGAAGAAAGGTTCGGTGGCGCGCTCGAGGGTCACCGGATCCATGCCCTCACCATTGTCGGAAATGGAAAGCCGCACGTATTCGCCGGGCGAAAGGCCGAGCCCGTCGGTGGCGCGGACATCGTCGGTCTGGCCGGATATCCGCAACGTCCCTCCGTCGGGCATCGCATCGCGCGCGTTCACCGCCAGGTTCAGCAGACAGAGTTCCAGCTGGTTCACATCCGCGAGCACCGCCGGCAAAGACAAGGGGAAACTCGCCTCGACGAGGATGCCCGGGCCGAGCGACGTACGCATGAGGTCGGACATGCCATAGACGAGATCGGGAACGTTCACCGGCGCCAGATGCAGCTGCTGCCGGCGCGCGAATGCGAGCATGCGCTGTACCAGCGCCACGCCGCGCCGCACGCCGCTCAATGCGTTGCCTACCAGCGTGCGGGCGCGCGGCGGCATGCTCTCGACCTGCGTGAGCAGGTCGAGATTGCCGTGGATGGCCATCAGCAGGTTGTTGAAGTCGTGCGCCACGCCGCCGGTAAGCTGGCCGATGGCCTCGAGCTTCTGCGACTGGAACAAGGCATTGCGGGCCTGTTCCAGGGCCAGGGCCGCGTTGCGCTTCTCGGTGACGTCGCGCGTCACCTTGGCGAAACCGATGAACTCGCCGTTGTCGTCGTCGATCCGGTCCAGGATGACGTGGGCCCAGAAACGCGTGCCGTCCTTGCGAACGCGCCAACCTTCGGTCTCGAGGCGCCCCGCTTCCTTCGCAGCCTTGAGGTTTTTCCAGGGCTCGCGGGTGGTGACGTCCTCCGGGGTAAAAAACGCCGAGTAATGCGAGCCGATGATGTCTTCGGGCTTGTAGCCCTTGATCCGCTGTGCGCCGGAATTCCAACTGGAGACGTTGCCTTCGGGGTCCAGCATGTAGATGGCATAGTCCGCAACGCCCTGCACGAGCAAGCGGAATTGCTCGTGGCTGCGTCGGAGTTCGTCGATGTCGTCACGGTTCATGGATGGCCTAGTCCCCCGGCGCGCACCGTAACCACGATGGCCTCACGAAACCGTGAAGGTTCCTTCACCTGCCCGGATTCATGCCCGGGAGACGTGGGGATTGCCCGCCACGAGCCAGCGCCACAGGAGGTCGGTGCCTTCCCTGATGCCGATGCGCGCTGAGCCCGGCACGTTCTCGGGCGGAGGCATGCCGTCGTCGAGCACGGTGTATCCGTCACGCGCCCGCACCAGGTCGATGCCGTTCTGCTCACCGGTGATGCCGAGCGCCTGGGTCAGGCGGGCCGGGCCGCTGCAGAGTTCGCGATCGCGCCGGACCTTCGGCCGCGCCTCGCGCATGCGCTCTATGCCCGCCAGCGGCTCGAGCGCCCGGATGAGCACGCCGGATCCTTCGCCTTCATCGCCACAGACCGTATTGCAGCACCAGTGCATCCCATAGGTGAAGTAGACATACATGTGCCCCGGCGGGCCGAACATCACGGCGTTACGTTTGGTCTTGCCGCGAAAGGTGTGCGCAGCCGGGTCGATGGCGCCGACATAGGCTTCGACTTCCACGATGCGTCCTGCCCGCCCGTCGGCGCAGGCGAGCACCTTGTTGAGCAGCTCAGGGGCGACGACGCGGGCGTCGCGATGAAAGAAGGAACGGGGAAGAACGGCGCCTGGCCAGCGGGGTCGACGCGATGCCATCAGGGCTCCACCGGCTCGCCATCGGTATCCGGATCGGGCCCGGGCCTCTCTACCGGCTCATGCTCGTATGGCGGCGGCGACGTGCCGGGATGCGGCCTCTCGGAATCGGGGACGGGACGGTACGGTCTTGGCACGTCGGCGAGGCTCCGGCAGGCGACTCCGCGCCATGAAACCGCAGGGGGCGAGCCACGATCGCGGCCGCCCCCTGCGTGGGTCCATCAGAATACGCCAAGCAGCCAGCAGATGAGCACGATGGCGAGGATGACGCCGATACCGCCGCTAGGGCCGTAGCCCCAACCGCTGGAATAGCCCCAGGTGGGCAGGCCGCCGATGAGGGCGATGATCAGGACGATGATGAGAATAGTGAAAAGCATTGCGGGTCTCCGGCAGTGGGCCAGTGAGTCGCATACTCGCGCGCCACCCCGTCTAGGATGCGTGACGCGGAGAGACCATCGCGATGCCGTGTTCAGCAAGCGGAAGGCCAGGGGCGGCAAGAGGCCGCCCCTGCCGTTGACTCAGGTACGAACGATGTAGCAGGGCTCGTATGCCGTGCCGCCGGGCAGCTTCATGCGATGCTGCTCCACGAAGGCCTGCAACAGGTTGTCCAGCGCACGCATGATCTCGGCCTCGCCGTCGATCACGAACGGGCCGTACTGCTCGATGGCCCTGACGCCCTCCTCCTTCACGTTGCCCGCGACGATGCCGGAGAACGCGCGGCGCAGGTCGGCGGCAAGTTCGTGGCGCGGACGGCCACGATGCAGCGCCAGCGACGCCATCGCCTGATGGGTGGGACGGAACGGTTGCTGGAACGACAGCGGGATGTCGAGCGCCCAGTTGAAGAAGAACGCGTCCTTGTTGTCCAGGCGGTGATTGCGCACCTTGTCGATGCCGGAAACCATCGCATGGGCCACCGCGGCGGGATCGTCGATGATGATCTTGTAATGCCGCGCAATATCGTCGCCGAGCGCGAGACGCAGGAAGCGGTCGATCTGCTCGAAGTACCCAGCCGACTTCTGCGGACCGGTGAAGATCAGCGGGAACGGAATGTCCTTGTTCTGCGGCAACAGCAGGATGCCGAGCATGTACAGGATTTCTTCCGCGGTACCCACGCCGCCCGGGAACACGATGATGCCATGGCCGAGACGGACGAAGGCCTCGAGGCGCTTCTCGATGTCCGGCATGATCACGAGGTTGTTCACGATCGGATTCGGCGACTCGGCGGCGATGATGCCCGGTTCGGTCACGCCGATGTAGCGGTTGCCCTTGCGGCGCTGCTTGGCATGGGCGATGGTCGCGCCCTTCATCGGACCCTTCATCGCACCCGGGCCGCAGCCCGTGCAGATGTCCATGCCGCGCAGGCCAAGCTGGTAACCCACACGCTTGGTGTACTCGTACTCGTCGCGCGAGATGGAATGGCCGCCCCAGCACACGACGAGGTTCGGATCCACCTGCGGGCGCAGGATGCGCGAGTTGCGCAGGATCTCGAAGACGGCGTGGGTGATGCCCACGGTGTCGTCGAGGTCGAACGCGCCGGCTTCCAGCTGCGTGGATACATAGACGATGTCGCGCACCACGGCCACGAGCAGTTCGTTGATGCCGCGGATGATGCGGCCGTCGACGAAAGCCTGCTCGGGTGCGTTCTTCAGTTCGATCTTGATGCCGCGGTCTTCCTGCAGCACCTGGATGTCGAAGTCGGGATACTGCTCGAAGATCGTGCCCGGGTCGTCGGAAAGATTGCCGGAAGTCAGCACGGCCAGCGCGCAGCGGCGCAGCAACTGGTGCAGACCGGACCCGCTGGCGTCGCGCAGGCGCGCAACCTCGTTGCGGGAGAGGATGTCGAGGCCGCCGGCCGGCGAGACGCGTGCGCTGACGGTCTTGCCGCTGACCGGGTCCCCGAACTGGATGGCATTCATGGGTATTACGTCCTTCTGACCGCGAATTAGCGGCGAACCCCGCCCCGGGGTGGGAGCGGACCGCCTAGGATCACGCGAGTGGTCGGCAGGGGTCAAGCCTGACGGCCTCCAGGCGGCGCGCTCCCTGTGGGAGCCGGCTATGCCGGCGATCCCGCGGCAGCGGGCCAGCTTGCCCCGAGTACCCATCGCCGCTTACGCGGTTTCCCACAGAGACCGTTGTTCCCACACAAAGAAAAAGGCCGGCACCCTTTCGGGTGCCGGCCTGGGTCGCATAGCGAATCCTTCGCTTAGAACGTGTAGCGCACGGTCAGCATGGCCGACCAGCGGGAGACCGGGTTCACCTTGGTCGCGCTGTTGTCCGTCGGGGCGTCGTAGACGGCCTTCTGGCCCGGCTGGTAGTTGCCGTTGGCATCCGTCGGCAGGTTGTAGATGTAGTTGCCCTGCGCGTCCACGCCACCGAAGGCGGCGAGGTTACGCGTGTACGGGAAGCCGATGTACGACTGCTGGCCCCAGTCCTTGTTCACCAGGTTCAGGAAGTTGTAGACGTCGAGACGGATCTCGCCCTTGTTGCCCTTGAAGATGCCGGGCACTTCCTGGCTGATGCTCAGGTCGAGCTGGTTGACCCAGGCCGACTGCGCGCCGTTGCGACGAGCCACCTTGCCCTGGTTCTTGCGCAGGTAATCGTCGTGCTGGATGTAGTCGAAGAACTGGTTGACGAGCTGCTGGCTCGCGGGAGCACCCTTCGAGTTGTTGAAGACCGTGCCATCGGTGCGCGTCGGAATGTACGCCAGGTCCTTCGAGTAGCTGTCGCCGTTCGCGTCATTGCTGAAGATCCAGCTGTACGGCACGCCGTCGTGGCCGTCGTAGAACGCGCTGACCGTGGTGGCGTAGTCGCCGAAGAAGTTGTGCTGCCACGTGATCGACGCGTTCAGACGGCGCGCGATGTTGGTGTTGGCCGTGGAAGCCACATCTTCGTTCGGGTTGTACCAGGCGCTGTTCGAGTAGTTCGAGGTGGCCTGGCTCGAGGTGCCCGGGTTCACTTCGGTCGAGTGCCCGCCGGTGGCGGCGACGCTCCACGACCAGCCATTCTCCATCGGCTTGGTGAACGACAGGGTCACCGTGTCCGCACCGCCCTTGCTGGTGTTGGTCAGGTAGGTCACGCCCTGGGCAAAGCGACCGTCCTGGCGATAGCGGGCGTTCGCACCACCGGTGTTGGAACCGGTGAGGTTGCCCGCGCAGTTGGCGCCCGTCGCACCGCCCAGCGGCGTCGAACCGCCGATGCAGCCGGCGTAGGTGTAGCGGCCGTCCGGCATGAGCCCCGTCGGCGCGCCGATGTTGAGGTTCTGGTACAGGATGCCGTCCTGCACGTCGAGGTGCTGCCACTCGATGCTGGCGACGATGCCCTGCCACGGCAGCTCACGATCGAAGGCCAGCGAGGATTTCCATACGCTCGGCAGATTGAAGTTCTTGTCGACGGTGTCGACGGCCATCTGCGGAACCGTACCTGCGCCGCTCGTTGGCTGAGCATGCGGATTCGGGCTGAAGGGCGGGCACGGCAGAGTTTGCTTGCCCAACTTGCACGTAACACCATCAGGCTGACGATCGTACGAATAGGTGACGATGTTGATACCGTTGTTCTGGTACGGGTTCGTCATCCACACCGTCGGCGGATCGGACTGGAACAGGCCCACGCCGCCGCGCAGCTGGGTCTTGTACTCGCTGTCGAAGGTGTAGTTGAACGACAGGCGCGGCTCGACCAGCTTGGTGCCGTTGATCGTGTTCGCGTTGCTGAAGCCGAAGCGCTGCTCGAACGTGGCGTTGTACAGCGGTTTGTCGTCGGTCAGGTACTTGTTGACGCGGAAGCCGTACTGCACCGAGAGGTTATCGGTCGGCTGCCAGGTGTCCTGCAGGAAGAAGGTGTGGCGACGCAGTTCCCACTGGGCAGCGATGTCGTTGAGCGAGTAGCCAGGCGCCGGCTGGTACAGCGAGTAGTTGCTGTACAGGCCAAGCGGGAAGTTCACGACACCATTGTTGCCGAAGGTGTACGCGCCGAATTCCGTGCGGCCGAACAGGTTGTAGATACGATTGCGCTCCCACTCGAAGCCACCCTTGATGGTGTGCTCGTCGAGGTACAGCGTACCTGCCCACATCGCGTTCAGGGTCTTCACCGACGCGGAGTTGTAGTGGCTGAACTGGTCTTCGCCGAGGTTGACCGTCGGACCCGTGGCGCTCGTGCCGAAATTGGTGTTGTTGATGCGCACGCCGATCTGCGGCTGCTGGTACGGCACCGAACGGTTCAGCTGGTAATCGCTGTAGCCGATCTTGGTTTCCGACGAGAAATTGTCGGTCCAGTCGTCGAACGACTGCAGCGTGTAGTTCTTGATGTCGGTGTTAACGGTGTACCAGTAGCTCGACAGGCCGACGGCGTCGGTGAAGTTACCCTGCGGGTTGGGCTTCACTTCCTTGGTACGCGAGTACGCAAGGTTCATGCGGTGGCCGTCGGTGATGTTCCAGTCGAGCTTTGCGATGTAGCGCTTGTCGGTCAGCGTGCCGGCGTTCGCACCGAGCGAACCCGGCTGCAGGCCGAGGCCGCGAGCACCGGCGATGATGCTGTCCAGGTCGCCCTGCGAGATCTTGCCGGTGGTGGAGCTGGCCAGCGACGGGTCGAGGCCGTTGACGGCGCCCGAACTCAGGCCGGTGACTTCTTCCTTCTCGTAACCGGCGAAGAAGAACAGCTTGTCCTTGATGATCGGGCCGCCGACGGTGGCACCGGCCGTCCAGTTACGGTCGAATTCGCGATACTCGCGATCGTGGTCCAGCCAGCCGGCGTCGCCGACCATGCTGCTGGCGTTCTTGAAGCCGTAGTAGACCGAACCGTGGAACTCGTTGGTACCCGACTTGGTGACCGCGTTGATCTCGGCGCCGACGGTGTCGGAGGCGACATCGTAGTTGGCGGTCGAAATGTTGAACGAGTCGATCGTGTCGAGCGACACCGGGGAGCCGACGGTCGGCATGCCGGTGGAGTTCAGGCCGAACGGGTCGCCCACGCCAAGGCCGTCGACCTTGATGTTGTTGAGGCGGGTGTTCTGGCCGTTGGCCGAGATGGCGCCCGTGCCGTGGTCGACGTTCACGCGCGGATCGCGGCGTGCAATGTCGGCGATGTTGCGGCTCGGCGAGGGAGCTGCTTTGAGCTCGCGCTGCGAGATGTTAGTGCCGAGGCCCTTGTTCTCCGAGGTGAACTGACCCGAGACGGCCGAGACGGTGACGCCGCCCAGGGCGGTGGCATCGGCGGCGCTGGCGGCGGTCGCGGTGAGGTTCACCGCCGTGTCGCTGCCGAGCTGCAGGTAAACGTTGTCCTGGCGCACCGACGGCATGCCGTCCTTGGTGGCGGTGACGTCGAACGGACCGCCCACACGCAGGCCCTGGGCCGAGTAGCGGCCGTTCGCGTCGGTGGTCGTCGTCTTCGAAGTGCCCGAGGGCTCATGGACGATGACCACGGTGGCATTGGCGACCGGCTGGCCACCGGCGTCGACCACGCGACCGCTGATGGTGGAGGACGTTTCCTGCGCGAAGGCAGGGGCCGCGAGCAGCGATGCGATCGCAAGCGGCAGAAGTTTGGCGCGGACTCGGCTATTCATTAATGGTCGACCCTGTGGCTTGCAACGAAAAATTTTTCGGCCAAACGAACAGCTGCCGGCCCCTGGCCGGATCGCGCGCTTTCGTTTGGAAACCCCAATCTCTGGCTGTGTCGTCTCGGTATGCCCGGCCCCCTTCGGGACACGGTGGCGACAGTTGTTAAGCCAACTTTAACGGCATTGTATGACAATTTTGTAACGTTTTCACGCAGATTCGATAAATACCACTTTTTCCTGCTCCAGCCATCTTGCGAGCCAAGTGGTTGTCAGGGCGTGACTTTTTTCGACGTATGCGGCTCTAGGGTGGCTCTTTGTAAGAGCCACCCTACCGTCAGCAGCCATAAGGGACTGCCATCTTTCCCGCGAAGGGAAGCGATCTCCGCAGTAACGGACTCAGGCCTTGCCGAGGTAGCGCGAGCGCTTGGCAGGCTTGAGGGACGCAAGATCCAGCATCACCAGACCGTCGACGCAGCCTGCGAAGTCCGGGTCCTCGCCGAAGGCGAGGAATTGCACGCCCTCCGGTTCCACGAGGTCCACGTATTGGCGGTAGAGCACCGGCAGGGTCACGCCGAGGGCATCCAGGCGATGCTTGAGCTTCCCGAGGCCCGCGGCCGCGTCCAGGCCTTCCAGTTCGCGACGTACGGATTCGAGGGTCGCCTCCGGGATCACGAACGGCAGGCGGGCGGCGGCCAGCCCCGGCGCGCCGAAGAAGTGCTGATGCGCCGCGGCGATCCATTCGCGCGCCTCTCGCGGCATGCTCACCGACATGCTGACCGGGCCGAACAGGTAACGCAGGTCGCGGTGGCGCTGCAGGTAAAGGCCGATGCCCTGCCACAGCTGGTCGAGGGCGCGCGAGCGCCAGTACGCCGGAGCGATGAAGCTGCGCCCGAGCTCGAGGCCCTGGGCCAGGCGGGACTCCAGCGCCGGCGAGTAGTCGAACAGGCTGGAGGTGTATAGCGAACGCATGCCGTGCTCGGCGATCAGACGGCCGCCGTGGCCGAACCGGTACGCACCGACGATGCGCAGCGCCTTCGCGTCCCACAGCACGAGGTGCTCGTAGAGCGGATCGTAGGCGTCGAGGTCGCGGCGCTTGCCGGTGCCCTCGCCCACCCGGCGGAAGGTGAGCTCGCGCAGGCGGCCGATCTCGCGCATGGCGTAGCTGTCGGTAGCCCCCTGCATGAGCAGGATCTTCTTACCGTCCGGCAGCTCGGCCAGGAGTTCGGCCTTGTCCAGTTCCGCGACGACGCGTTCGACGGGTTCGGGGTGCGCCAGCGGCGTCTGGCCGCCGAAGACCAGGCCGCGCTGGCGCGCCACGCGATAGACGTGCCGGCGCATCAGCTTCGCGGCCTGCTCGGACGAGCCGCCGCTGGCCTGCTTCAGCTCTTCGGCGTCCACGAGCTTGCCGATGCGGAAACCCACGCGCTGGCGGCCCGAGGTGGCCTCGCGCGGAAGCATCGCCGTGCTCAGCGGTTTCGCCAGCATCGACAGCCCGTAGAAGGCCACCGAGTTGCGCGCGGCGATGTGCACCGGGAGGACCGGCACGCCCGCGCGCATGGCGATGCGCGCGAACCCGTCGTTCCACTTGCCGTCACGCACGCCGCTCGGACGCACGCGCGACACTTCGCCGGCGGGGAACATGATGAGGACTTCGCCCGCTTCGATCGAGCGGAAGATGGCGCGCATCCTTGACGTGGCGCCCTTGCCGAACACGTCCACCGGGAGCAGCAGCGAGCCGAGCTGCGGCACGGCGGCGAGCACGTCGTTGCCGAGGATACGGACGTCGCGGCGCACCGAGCCGATCAACTGCACCAGCGCAATCGCGTCCACCATGCCCAGGGGATGGTTGGCGACGACGATCAGCGGTCCCTCGACAGGAATGTTCTCGCGCTCGCGCTCGGTGACGCGGCAGCTGACGCCAAGGTTGTCGAGCGTCTTTTCGCAGAACTCGAAACCTCGCGCCGGACCGGCCAGGGCCAGCGTGCGGTTGAAGCGATCTTCCTGGGCGAGGCTTTCCAATACACCGACGATAGGCTTGCGGAGGCGCGGATGCTGTGCCAGCCACGGCACGCGTTCCAGCAGGGTCTGATCGATGCTCAGCATGGCTTGGGCTCCCTTAGACGTCCACATGCTCGCGGGCAATTATGACAGTAACCCTACCGCCACGTATGTTCTTGCGGCAATGTGCCGAATGTCGATCAGACGGCGATATGCAGGTATGCGGAAAGGCCGCTCAGAAACATCTGCACGGACAGGGCGATGAGCAACATGCCCATCAGGCGCTCCATGGCCGTCAACACGCTTTCGCCCAACCAGCGGAACAGGAAGGTGGAACTGAGCAGGATCACCGCGGTGGTGAGCCAGGCGAGGAACAGGGCAATACCCCACTCCGCCGTGCGTCCGGGTTGGGAATTGGTCAACAGCAACAGCGCGGCCATGGCCGAAGGACCGGCCACGCCGGGAATGGCCATGGGCACGATGAACGGCTCGCCCTCGCCCGGCTTGCCGAACACGCCGCCTTCCACCGGTGGAAAGACCATGCGGATGCCGATGAGGAACAGCACGATGCCGCCGGCGATGCTCACCGATTCCTGGCGCAGCTGCAGCAGCTTGAGGATGTACTGTCCGCCGAGCAGGAAGGCCACGAGCACGGCCAGGGCGATCAGCAGTTCGCGGATCATCACCTTGCGCCGGCGCTGCGGCGGAACGTCCTTGAGCAGGGCGAGGAACAGCGGAATGTTCCCCAGCGGATCCATGATCAGGAACAGCAGGATGCCCGCTGACAGGGTGGTCATCTGCGTTTCCATGGGTACAGCTCCTTAGTCGCGGATATCGAGCACGGTGCCCCGCGCATCCGCGCCGGCACCGGAAAGCAGGTAGACGACGGCTTCGGCCGAGGCCGTGGGCAGCGGTTTCTCCAGCGTGTTCTCGCCGTAGTACGCCGCGCGGCGCAACGCCGTGCGCATCGGCGGCGGCAGCAACGCGTGCACGCGCAGCGCCCCGCGGCCGTTCTCGGCGTGCAGTACCGCGGCCATGCGTTCCACCGCGGCCTTGGACACGCCGTAGCCGCCCCAGTGCGCGCGCGAGACGAGCTCCGGGTCGTCTAGCACGAACACCACCGCGCTATCCGCGGCCTTGGCCAGCAGGGGCATGCAGGCCTGGGTGAGCGCGAACGGCGCGGACACGTTCACCTGCATCGCACGCAACCAGTCGTCCGGCTTGTGCATCGCCATGGGCGTGAGCTCGTTGAAGTGCGCGGCCGCGTGCACGATGCCGTCCAGGCGGCCGAACTCCTTTTCGATACCTTCGGCGAGTGCCGCGTAGTCGTTCGGCGTGGCGCTTTCCAGGTCCAGCGGATGGATCACCGGCTCGCCGCCGCCGAGTCCCACCAGCTCGTCGTAGCACTTTTCCAGCGCGCGCACCTTGCGGCCGGTGATGACCACCGTGGCACCGGCACGCGTGGCAGCCTTCGCGGTTTCGCCGCCCAGGCCGCCGGTCGCACCGGTCACGATGACCACCCGTCCGGCGAGGGCACCGGACGCGGGAACCCACCCTTGCGGCAGTCGCGCGGACGGCAAGCCGCTCAAGACGCCGCTCCGGCGACATCCGCCGCCATGCGTTTCAGCTCGCCCGCGGCGTGCAGGTCTTCGACGATGTCGCAGCCGCCGATGAATTCGCCGAGGAGGAACAGCTGCGGGAACGTGGGCCAGTTCGAGTAATGCGGCAGCCCCGCGCGGATACGCGGATCGGCCAGCACGTTCACGGAATGGAACGTCGCGCCGGCGGCCTGGAGGGCTTTCACCGCGCGATCGGAGAAGCCACAGGTGGGGTATTCCGGCGTGCCTTTCATGAAAAGCACGATCGGATGGGCCCCCACGATGGCCTTGATCTCGTCTACGACGTCCATAGCTCGGTTTTCATTAGAATGCGAGTAGTTGCATAGTGTAGCAGTCCCATCCCCCAGCCACCGCTAAGGAGTCCCGCAATGGCGATCGAACTTCCCCCGCTCCCGTACGAAAAGAATGCCCTGGAGCCGCACATCTCCGCCGAGACGCTGGAGTTCCACTACGGCAAGCACCACCAGGCCTACGTCACGAACCTCAATAACCTGATCAAGGGTACGGAATTCGAGGGCAAGGAGCTGGAAGAGATCGTCAAGAGCTCCTCGGGCGGCATCTTCAACAATGCCGCGCAGACCTGGAACCACACGTTCTACTGGAACTCCATGCGCCCTGCCTCCCAGGCTTCGGAGCCCACCGGCGCGCTCAAGGATGCGATCGACAAGGCGTTCGGCTCGGTCGACAAGTTCAAGGAAGAGTTCAACAAGCAGGCCATCGGCAACTTCGGCTCGGGCTGGACCTGGCTGGTGCAGCGCCCGGACGGCTCGCTGGCCATCGTGAACACCTCCAACGCGGCCACCCCGATCACCGGCAGCGACAAGCCGCTGTTCACCGCCGACGTGTGGGAGCACGCCTACTACATCGACTACCGCAACGCGCGTCCGAAGTACCTGGAGAACTTCTGGGGCGTCGTCAACTGGGACTTCGCGGCGAAGAACTTCGCCTGAGCCCAGGATCAGCAGATGAAAGGCCGGGTCCCACGACCCGGCCTTTTTGTAGGAGCGCGCCTTGCGCGCGACATCTTTCGCGCCTGTCCACAAGCTCGCGCGCCAGCTCCAGGTCACGGCCTCAAAACATGTCGCGCGCAAGGCGCGCTCCTACATTCCGTTGTCAGCCCAGGGCTTCGATCGCCGGGGCTACCTGTGCTTCGCGGCCCAGCCCGGCCCCTGCTTCCACCAGCTTCGTCCTCAGGCTGCCGGCATCGCTGGCACAGATCGTGGCGTGGCCGACCTTGCGGCCAGGGCGGACCTCCTTGCCGTAGTCGTGCCAGTGGCCGTCGGCGATCGACAGCACCGGCCTTGGATCGGGCATCTCGCCGATCCAGTTGAGCATAGCGCTCGCACCGCGGACGCCAGTGTCGCCCAGCGGCAGGCCGAGCACCGCGCGGATGTGATTCTCGAACTGGCTGGTATGCGCGCCTTCGATAGTCCAGTGCCCCGAGTTGTGCACGCGCGGCGCCATCTCGTTGCCCAGCAGTTCGCCACCGCGGACGAAGAGCTCCAGCGCGAACACACCGACATAATCGAGCCGTTCCGCGATCGCCTTCGCCTGTTCGATCGCGGCCTGCGCCAGCTCGTCGGAGGTGCCGGGCGCCGGGGCGAGACTCAGCGACAGCACCCCGTCGACATGCCAGTTGCGGGTGAGCGGCCAGGTCCGGAATTCCCCGTCGCGGCCGCGCACCGCCACTACCGACAGTTCGCGGTCGAAGGGAACGAAGGCCTCGAGGATCAGCCCGTGCTTCGCCGCGGCCTCGCCGAGCGCCGCCCACGCCGCGTCGATGTCTGCCGGCGACCTCAGGCGGAACTGGCCCTTGCCGTCGTAGCCGAAGCGACGCGTCTTCAGGATTGCCGGCAGGCCGATGCGCCCGACGGCGGCAACCAGGTCGTCGCGGGTGTCCACCGCGGCGAATTCCGGCGTGTCCAGGCCCGCCTCACGAAACAGGGTCTTTTCGGCCAGCCGGTCCTGGGCCACGGCCAGCGCCCGCGGATTGGGATGGACCGGCAGCTTGCCGGCCAGGCGCTCGGCCGCGGCGGCCGGCACGTTCTCGAAATCGAAGGTGACCGCATCCACCTGCCCGGCGAAGTCCGCCAGGGCGGCCTCGTCGCTCCAGTCGGCGACCACGAGGCCGGTGACCTGGCCTGCGCAGGCCTCGGGCGAAGGATCGACGGCGAGGGTACGGATACCCAGCGGCGCGGCGGCCAGGGCCAGCATGCGGGCCAGCTGGCCGCCGCCGAGGATGCCTACGGTGGGAAGCTTGCGGCTCACGAGCGGGGATCCGGGTCGTTCAGGACGGTGCGGGTCTGCTCGGCACGGAAGGCGTCGAGGGCCGACGCCACGGCGGCGTCATGGAGAGCCAGCACCGACGCGGCCAGGAGCGCGGCATTGACCGCACCGGCACGGCCGATGGCCAGGGTGCCCACGGGGATACCGGCCGGCATCTGCGCGATGGAAAGCAGGGAATCCATGCCATTCAGGGCCTTGGACTGCACGGGCACGCCGAACACCGGCAGCGGCGTCTTTGCGGCGAGCATGCCCGGCAGGTGCGCGGCACCGCCGGCCCCGGCGACGATGATCTGGATGCCGCGGTCGCGGGCCGTGGCGGCATAGTCGAAAAGGAGATCGGGGGTCCGGTGTGCGGAGACCACGCGCACCTCGTGCACGATGCCCAGGCGGGTCAGCGTGGCGGAGGCGTGCTCCATCGTTTCCCAGTCCGAACGCGAGCCCATCACCACGCCGATACGTGGCCTGTCCGCTTCGTTACCGCCGTTGGAAGTCATGGCCGGAGCACCCAAAAGTCGCTATTGTAAAGGCATTCCTTTCATCAAGGTGGCCCCTCCGGCGGCCCTATCCATGGACAAGCGTCTTCTCGACATTCTTTGCTGCCCGGTCAGCAAACGCCCCCTCCGCCCGCTTTCGGCGGCGGAGCGCGACCAGCTCAACAACGCCATCCGCGCCGGATCGGTCGACACGGTGGCCGGTGAGAAGGTCGCCGAAACGGTCTCCGAAGGTCTGATCACCACCGACGGCAAGCTGATTTACCGGGTCGAGGACGGCATCCCCGTGATGCTCCCCGAGGCTGGTATCGGTACCGTCCAATTGACGGGCTTTACTCCGGAAACGGGTCGCGCCCAGAATCCGTGATGCAAGTCACGCTATAAGGCATTCGTTCCAGCACAATGGCGCCTCGGGCGGGGGCCAGTACACATCCAGGATGCGCGATGAACAACGCGAGCGAGCCGTCCAACGTCGTAGACCTGAGCCAGCGCCTCGATCCGCGCAGCGAGCGCGTGGGCGCGCTGCTGGTGACGGTGCGCGGCCTGGCTACGAAGCGGCTGCACGCGCTGGCTTCGAACATGTTCGAGAACATCGACGACGCCCTCTTCGACCTGGCCGAGAAAGCCGAGAACAACGCGGCCCAGACCCAGTTCTTCGACGGCATGCGCGAAGTGCGCAAGAAGCGCGCGATCGTCGAACGCACGTTCCTGGGCCAGGTCGCGCGTGACCTGGCCGATTTTTCCGCGGGCCGCACGCGCGCCCCGGACGCCGACGCGCAGGCGCGTCCTCTCGCCAATATCGAACTCAGCCTCGTCGGCGAGAACGAGCTGGAAGAATCGCTCGCCATCACCAGCATGATCGGCAAGAACGAGCAGCGCCTCGCGCGCGCCCTGTTCGCCGTGAACCAGCGCCTGTCGGTGATCTGCGGCGGGGCCAAGATGGACGACGCCAGCAATCCCGTCGGCCCCGCCTCGCTCGCCGGTGCGTTCCGCCAGGCGATGCGCGAGCTGATGGTCGAGGTCCGGGTCAAGCTGATCATCTACAAGCTGTTCGACCGCTACGTGCTCGCCGGCATCGACGAGCTCTACGACGACATCAACAACGAACTGGCCGCCGCCGGCGTGCTGCCGCAGCTGCGCCATGAGATTCCCACGCGGCGCAGCGACGCGCCCGCGCCGATCGGGCCGGTGTCGCCGGCCACCCCGCAGGCCCAGGTCGCCGCTCCGGTGACGGATGCCGCTGCCGCGGAGTTCATGCAGTCGCTGCATGCGCTGTTCTCGGCGCGGCGGGGCGAGACGGCGACCGTCGGTGGCGGCATGCCGCTGGCCACGGGCCCGTTGCCCAGCCCCACCGAATTGCTCGGTGCGCTGACCCTGCTGCAGAGCCAGATCGCAGTGCTGCCGAGCAACGCCGCGCCGCTGGCCACCCAGGCCGACGTCACCCGCGACGTCGCCCAGCTCAAGGAACAGCTGCTCGCCCAGATCGGCCAGCTGCGCGGCCAGCAGACGGCGCATGTCTCCGGCATGGACGAGGACACCATCGACCTGGTGGGCATGCTCTTCGAGTTCATCCTCGAGGATCACAACCTGCCGGCCGAGATGCAGGTGATGCTCGCCCGCCTGCAGATTCCGTATCTCAAGGTCGCGCTGCTCGATCGCCGCGTGTTCGCGCACAAGTCGCATCCGGCGCGCCAGCTGCTGGACGCCCTGGCCGACGCCGCCAAGGGCTGGTCGGCCGAAGCCGATCGCGACGGGCGGCTGTTCGAGAAAGTGAAGTCGATCGTGGAGCGCCTGCTGCACGACTTCGATGACGACATGGGCATCTTCACCAGGCTCGTCGCCGAACTGCAGGATTTCCTGGACGTCAGCCGCAAGCGTGCGGAACTGGCCGAGCAGCGCGTGGCCGAATCCGCCCGTGGCCGCGAGAAGCTCGAACAGGCCCGCCGCCGCGCCGCGCAGGAGATCGTCAGCCGCATCGGCGGCGCATCGCTGCCGCCGCTCGTCTATGGCGTGCTCACCCGCGCCTGGGCCAACTACATTGTGCTCACCCTTCTCCGCCAGGGTGAGGAATCGCACGAGTTCCGCGACTCGCTGCGCTTCATCGACGACTTCATCGCCAGCGCGCGACCGGTGCATGACCTCAACGGCCGCCGCGACCTGCGCGCCATGCTGCCCGGCATCGAGCGCGGCCTCCGCCGCGGCCTCGCCGCCGTGGCCTTCCAGGAAGCCGATACCGAACAGCTCCTCGGCCAGTTGCACGCGTTCTATCGTCAGCAGCTGGGCGAAGCGGCGCCCGAGACGGCTTCGGGCACGATCGTCGCCAGCGTGATGCCGCTTCCCGAAGCGATCCAGGCCATCGAGGAACCGGCCGCCGCGCCGGAGCCGGACGACGAGGTGGACTCGCTCCTCGACGAAGCCTTCGACGAGCGCAACCTTGCGCAGGCCCGCGAGCTGAAGGTGGGCCAGTGGCTCGAATTCATCGGCGCCGACGGCACCACCGATCGCGCGAAGCTGTCGTGGATCAGCCCGATCAGCGGCCGCTACCTGTTCGTGAACCGCCGCGGCCTCAAGGTCGCCGACCACAGTCTGGCCGGCCTTGCCCAGGCCTTCGCCAACGGAACGGCACGCCTGCTCGATTCCACCCTGCTGTTCGACCGCGCGATGGACGCCATCGTGGAAAAGCTTCGCCAGCCGGAAGGCTAGCCAACCGTCCGGCGTAGGAGCGCGCCCTTCGCGCGACAGCCTTTCGCGCCGGTATCCAACTTCACGCGCGAGCTTCAAGGCACGGCCTCAAAACATGTCGCGCGCAGGCGCGCTCCTACGCTAAGGTAGCGGCATCCTCAACCGATGTTGCTCCCGATGAGCCCACCCGATCCGCGTCACCTTGCCGATGCCCTGCCGCCGGCCGGCGAGATCCTTGCCGATGTGGAGCGCGCTTTCGCCGAGGACCTCGGCCCGGGTGATGCGACGGCCGATCTGCTCGATCCGGAGGCCACCGCCACCGCGGTACTCACCTGTCGCGAAGATGCCGTGATCTGTGGTTCACCCTGGTTCGATGCCTGCTTTCGCAAGCTCGATCCGGACGTGCGCATCGAATGGCTCGTGCGTGACGGCGACCGTGTCGCCCCCGGCACGCCGATCTGCCGTCTCGCCGGCAAGGCGCGCGCCCTGGTGACTGCCGAGCGCTCGGCATTGAACTTCCTCCAGTTGCTTTCGGCGACGGCGACCGTCACCGCGCGCTACGCCGACGCCCTCGCGGGCACGCGCACGCGCGTGCTGGACACACGCAAGACCATTCCCGGCCTGCGTCGCGCACAGAAGTACGCCGTGCGTTGCGGCGGCGGCAGCAATCACCGCATCGGCCTGTTCGACGCGATGATGCTCAAGGAGAACCACATCATCGCCGCGGGTGGCATTCCCGCCGCCGTGCGCGCAGCGCGGGCGATCCACCCGGACCTGCCCCTCATCGTCGAGGTGGAAACGCTGGACGAACTGGCGGAAGTGATTGCTGCGGGCGCCGACCGTGCGCTGCTCGACAACTTCACCCCGGGGATGCTGGTGGAGGCCGTGGCTTTCACGGCGGGACGCATTCCGCTGGAGGTCTCCGGCAATGTCGAGATCGACACGATCCGCGCCATCGCCGGGACCGGGGTGGATTTCGTTTCCAGCGGCGCTTTGACCAAGCACGTCCGGGCCATCGACCTGTCCCTGCGCCTGGACCTGTAGGAGCGCGCCCTGCGCGCGACAGCTTTTCGCGACAGAGCAGCAGGCCCTGCAGCTCACGGCCTCAAAGGCGTCGCGCGCAGGCGCGCTCCTACATCCGCGCGCGAAGCACGCGCAAGCGCGATCCGCATTGCATCGGGGGCTTGTGGGGAGGGCTGCGCGGCCACACACTTCTCGCATGTCCTCCCTCACCGATCTCATCGGACTGCTCGTCCTCGCCGCTGGCGTTGCCACCTGGTATCGCCTGACCCGTGCACGGGAGATCGCCGTGCGCGCCGCCGTGGCGCTGTGCAAGCGCCATGGACTCCAGCTGCTCGACCAGAGCGTCGGTCTCCGCGCCATCCGCTGGCAGGGCGTGGATGGGGTGCGTCGGCTCGAACGCTGCTACGGCTTCGAAGTGAGCGAGGATGGCCAGTCGCGGCAGGCCGCGCGGCTATGGATGGCGGGAAACGACATCGCCAGCTTCTCGTTGCCGCTTTCGGGGGCGCCGGAACTGGAAACCGTCGTGGCGACCGACGCCTACGCACACACGACCAACGTGGTATCGCTGGCAGACCGCCGCCGCCTGCACTGAGCAGCGCCCCGTAGGAGCGCGAGGAGCGCGCGACGCCTTTGAGGCCATGAGCTACAGGTCCCGAGGCTCTTGCCTTGTGCTCGATGCCTCATGGCATGAACCAGGACCTGAGCTCCACACTCCTGCCCTCGACGCCCTTCCAGGCGCTACCTCTTCAGGGCTCGTGGCCATGCCCTGAGCCTGACGCCCCGAAGCGCTGCTCAGGTTCACAGATCCTGCCGCTCTTCGCGAAAAGCTGTCGCGCGCGCTGCGCGCTCCTACACCGGGCTGCGCGCTCCTACTTCACTACGCGGAGGTGGGGAGCGCCGCGTTTCGGGCGGTCGTCGTCGCCGCCGCCGGTGGGCTGGTCCTGTTCGCTCGCTTCGTCGGAGGCTTCGGCGGTATTCGCGGCCGCGGCCTCGTTCTCGTCGGCCGGGAACATCATGCCCTGGCCGTTCTCCTGGGCATACAGCGCCAGCACGGCCTGCACCGGAATCACGATGGACTGGCTGACACCGGAAAAACGCGCCTGGAAGGCGATCCGGTCGTTGCCGAGGTCCAGGTTGGCCACGGCGCGCATGGCGAGGTTCAGCACGACCTGGCCGTTCTTCACCACGTGGGCCGGCACGCGGACACCCGGTTGGGTGGCGTCCACCAGCACGTAGGGCGTGAGGCCGTTATCGCTGATCCAGTCGTAGATGGCCCGGAGCAGGTAGGGCCGATTGGAGGTCATGCCCGCGCCTTCGTTCGTATCCATGGGTAATCCTCGGGCAACGCCAGAGGAGAGTTTAAGGGATAGGAACGCCCGGGAGCTAACCGGGAGCGAAATTGAAATCCGGGCGCATATCGCGCTCTTCCGGCGTCAGGCTGCGGGCGAAGCCCTGGCTGTGGAACAGGCGTTCCCCATAATCGACGATGGGCTTGCCATCCTTGCCCAGGTCCACGCCCAGGTGCGGCAGGCGCCAGACCACGGGGGCGACCAGGCAGTCGATCAGGCTCATCTCAGGGTTCAGGAAAAACCGCGAGGCCCTGAACAGGGGCACCGACAGTAGCAGGTGTTCGCGCAGGCGCTTGCGCGCCATGTCGGCGGCCTTGCCGCCCTCCCCGATGGCTTCGATCTCGGGCAGCCAGTCGTTCTCGATCCGCCAGGTGGCCAGGCGTAGCCGGGCCCGGGACAGCGGGTCGATCGGCATCAGGGGCGGGTGCGGGTAGCGCTCGTCGAGGTATTCGACGACCACGGCCGGGTCGTAGAGGGTCAGGTCGCGGTCGACCAGGGTCGGGAGCGTGCCGTACGGGTTGAGTTCGAGCAGGTCTGGGGTCGGCTGGTCGGCCTTGAGGATGATCCGGTCGTAGGCAACGCCCTTGGCGGCCAGTACCAGGCGCGTGCGATGGCAGTGGATGTCATCGGCGCTGGTGTAAAGCGTCAGTGCCGAGCGCGAGCGTGCGTTCTGGACCATGCTTACGATCTCCCTCCCTGCTGCCTCAACGATGGCGGGACGGCGCCGGGCCGCCCCGCCGGGACGTCAGTCAGTGACTCTCGTGAACGTCCTTCCAATACTCATGTTTCAGAAGGTACAGGAGGAAGGTCAAGCCGGCCAGAAACAGGATGACCCAGACGCCGATCGACTGGCGTTCGAGGGCGGCAGGCTCGGCGGCGTACTCGAGGAAGGTGGTCAGGTCGCGGGTGGCGCCGCGGAACTGCTCGGGGGTCATCCGGCCCGGGGTAGAGATCTGGAGCTTCTCCACCACGGCTTCCTGGCCGGGGGCCGCCTCGCCGTGCACGGCCGTCTGCAGGCCCTGGAGTTCCCACAGCGGGTTGGGCATGGAGGCGTTCGGGAACACCGTGTTGTTCCAGCCCACCGGACGGGTCGGGTCGAGGTAGAACGAGTTCAAGTAATTGAAGATGAAGTCCACGCCCTTGGCGCGGGCCTCGAGCGACAGGTCCGGCGGATCCTTGCCGAACCAGGTCTTGGCGCCTTCCGCCGGCATGTGCGAGATGACCGGCTCGCCGAACTTGGCGCCCGTGAAGTTGAAGTTCGTCATCACCTCTTCCTCGGACAGGCCGAGGTCGGTGGCGAGGCGCGAATAGCGCACGTACTTCAGCGAGTGGCAGCCGACGCAGTAGTTGAAGAACAGCTTGGCGCCGCGCTGCAGGGAGGCCTGGTCGCGGATGTCCGTGCCGGCGGGAGCCAGCCCCTCGCCCTCGGACGCGAGGGCCGGGATGGTGGCGACGGCAAGGCCCAGCGCCAGGGCGATGGAGGAGATAGTGCGCTTAATCATGCATCGTCACCCGTTCCGGAACCGGCTTGGTCTTCTCGAAGCCAAAGCGCGTGTAGACCCACACGAATACGAAGAAACCGAAATAGCCCAGCACCATGAGGCGGCCGAAGGCGTTTTCCCAGGTCGTGACGTCTGCGCCGGGGAACCATTCCGGAATGACCTCGGCGGTGACGCCGGCGCCCACCAGGCCCAGGGCCAGGAAGCTGACGACCAGCACGCCCAGGGCGATGCGGAAACCGAATCCGCGATAGCGCACCGAGCGCACTTCGCCCTTGTCGATCCAGGGCAGCAGCGCCAGCAGCAGGATCGCGCCGAACATGCCGATCACGCCCCAGATCGCCGTGCCGAAGAAGGACGGAATCATGCGCAGGATCGCGTAGAACGGGGTGAAGTACCACGACGGCTTGATGTGGCTCGGCGTGACGAGGTTGTTCGCCGGCGTGAAGTTGTCGTGCTCCAGGAACCAGCCGCCGAAGGTCGGGGCGAAGAAGATGATGAAGGCGGCGATGGTGAGGAAGAAGCCGACGCCCACCAGGTCCTTCACCGTGTAGTACGGATGGAACGGGATGGTGTCGACGGGCTTCTCCGGATTCCACCGGTTGCCCTTCGGACCGTGCTTCACGTCCACGCCATCCGGGTTGTTCGAGCCCACCTCGTGCAGCGCGGCAAGGTGGAGCACCACGAGGAGCAGAAGGACCAGCGGCAGCGCGATCACGTGCAGCGCGAAGAAGCGGTTGAGCGTGGCATCGGCCGGCAGGAAGTCGCCCATGATCCACTCCACCAGCGAGCCGCCGATGTAGGGGATGGTGCCGAACAGCGAGATGATCACCTTGGCGCCCCAGAACGACATGTTGCCCCACGGCAGCACGTAGCCCATGAAGGCCTCGGCCATCAGCACCAGGAAGATCAGCATGCCGAGGATCCAGACCAGCTCGCGCGGACGCTTGAACGAGCCGTACATGATGCCGCGGAACATGTGCAGGAACACCACCACGAAGAACAGCGACGCGCCGGTGGAGTGCATGTAGCGGATCAGCCAGCCCCATTCCACGTCGCGCATGATGTACTCGACGGAGTTGAACGCTTCCAGCGCACTCGTCTTGTAGTTCATGGTGAGGAAGATGCCGGTCACGATCTGGTTGACCAGGACCAGGAGCGCCAGCGAGCCGAAGTAGTACCAGAGGTTGAAGTTCTTCGGCGCGAAGTACTCCGTCATGTGCTTCCGGTACGTCGGCGCCAGGTTGGGCGCGCGCTCGTTGACCCAGTCGCCGACGCGGGTAAAGACGTTAGCCATCAGCCTGCCTCCTTCGGATCGACACCAATCTGGATGTGCGTGTCGTCCACGAAGTGGTACGGCGGCACCGGCAGGTTCTTCGGCGCGGGCACGCCGCTGAAGACGCGGCCGGAAAGGTCGTAGCGTGACTTATGGCAGGGGCAGTAGAAGCCGCCCTTCCAGTTCGCGTCGAACGGCTCCGGCTTGATGTCGGGCACGAAGTCCGGCACGCAGCCCAGGTGGGTGCACAGGCCGATGACGACCAGCCATTCGGGCTTGATGGAGCGGGTTTCGTTGGTCGCGTACTTCGGCTGCTGGCCCGCGTCGGACGACGACGGGTCGAGCAACCGGGGTTCGAGGCCCTTCAGCTGCGCCAGCTGGTCCTTCGTGCGGTTGACGACGAACACAGGGAGGCTGCGCCAGGCGAAAGTAACCTTCTGGCCGGCCTCGATGGCACTGATATCGACCGTGACAGGCGCCCCCGCTGCCTTTGCCCTTGCGCTCGGTTCCCACGACTTGATGAAGGGCACGACCGCCGCGACCACTCCCGCCCCGCCGACAACTGCTGTCGTTACGGTTAGGAAGCGACGGCGCCCGTGATCGACGACTTCGTTCGCCATCAGGCTCTCCGGAACTTATGCCATTGAGAATGCGGACCCCATCGCCGGCTCTTTTCGGAAATCGGCTTCCGCAAATCGCGTCAGTGTAACGTCAGCACCAGCCACGTACAATCAACTGAACGCCACCTTGTGCCTCGTGAGGGACAGGGCTGCCACGGAACCGCGCAGGATCCCTCGCCCTTTCATGAAAGACGCCGCTCGCACGCTCGCCTTCGTTGCCCGCTTCGTCGTGCTCGGCCTTGCCGTGGCCTTCGTCGTCGGCCTCGTCTGGCCCGGCAGCGGCGCCTTCCTCCGCCATCGGTTCGCTGGCGAGCCGGCTCCGCAGGAGGCCGCCGCCGCGCCGGCCGCCGTCGGCTCCGGGCCGGCCTCGTATGCGGATGCCGTGGCCAAGGCCGCGCCGTCGGTCGTAAATATCTACGCCAACAAGCTGGTCACCGAGCAGCCGCGCGAACTGTATTCGGATCCCGTGCTCCAGCGCATTTTCAGCGTGCCCACCGGTCCTGCGCGCACGCGGCGCCAGCAGAACCTCGGTTCCGGGGTGATCGTCAGCGAAGATGGTTATGTCCTGACCAACAACCACGTGATCGCCAACGCCGACGACATCCAGCTGCTGCTCTACGACGGCCGCGTGGCGAGCGCGCGGGTCGTGGGTTCCGACGACGAGACCGACCTCGCCGTGCTCAAGGTGGACGCCGGCAACCTCCCGGCCATCCACATGACCGACGCCGACAGCCGCCCGCGCGTGGGCGACGTGGTGCTGGCGATCGGCAACCCCTTCGGCATCGGCCAGACCGTGACCATGGGCATCGTCAGCGCCATCGGCCGGCAGCTCAACCTGTCGAGCCTCGAGAACTTCATCCAGACCGATGCCGCGATCAACTTCGGCAACTCGGGCGGCGCGCTGGTCAACGCGCATGGCGAACTGGTCGGCATCAACACCTCGCTGATCGGCCAGGCCGTGGGCGCCGAAGGCATCGGCTTCGCCATCCCCGTGCAGAGCGCGCGCGACGTGCTCGACCAGATCGTGCAGACCGGCCACGTCGTGCGCGGATGGATCGGCGCGGATTACGGCGCGGTTCCCGTGTCGGCCACCAGCGGCCTGCCCTCGGCGGCGCGCGGCGTGGTGGTCAACGAGGTCTCGCCCGGCGGACCGGCCGCTCTCGCCGGCATCCAGCAGCGCGACGTGCTGCTGCGCCTGGGCGACGAGGACATCCTCGATCCATCGGACCTGCGGCGGCACGAGGCCACGCTGAAGCCCGGGGTGCCGGTGCAGATCTCGGGCCTGCGCTACGGCGCGCCGTTCACGGCCACGATCACCCCGACCCAGCGGCCGCCGAGCGCGCCGATGCAGGCCCTGAGGCAGCCGTAGGAGCGCGCCTGCGCGCGACATCTTTTGAGGCCGTGAGCTACAGGGCCTGTGGCTCCTCGCGAAAAGATGTCGCGCGCAAGGCGCGCTCCTACATGCATTTGGTCAGGCGCCAATGAATCGGTCAGGCGCCCCGCTCGGCTAGCGGGACACCGGCATTTGCATGCTGCCTCAGGGTCGCGGCGTAACGCTTGCGGAGCACGCCCACGCGTTCCACGTAAACCCGGGTTTCGTCGTACGGCGGGACGCCGTTGTATTTCTGCACCGCGCCGGGGCCCGCGTTGTACGCCGCCGCGGCGAGCCGCTCGTTGCCGTTGAAGTTGCGCAGCAGCAGGGCCAGGTAGCGGGCGCCGCCGCGGATATTCTGGCCGGCGTCGAAGGCGTCGAGCACGCCCATGTCGCGTGCCGTCCCTGGAACCAGTTGCATCAATCCCTGGGCGCCCGCTATCGACAGCGCGCGCGGATTGAAGGCGCTTTCGGCGTGGATGATGGCGCGCAGCAGGGCCTCGTCCACGCCGAATTCGCTGCTCGCCGCGCGGATCGTGTCCCCATACGAGCTCAGGTTCAGCGCGACGCTGTTCCAGTCGATCCTGGAATGCACGTCGCAGGCGGCGCAGGTGGCGATATAAGTAAAGAGCATCTTGATGCTCTGCCCGTTCGCCGCGCCGCCCGGAGGAATATTGGTGTATTCCACGCCGCCGTCGGGCCGGGTGATCCGATAGACGGCACCGCGGAGCACGCGGGATCCCTTGGGGGCGGCAGGGGCCGCGGCCGCCGTAAGATCCTGCGACGCGGACTCCCGGTAGTCCCAGCTGCCCTTGGGCGCGGTGACCGGAGGCAGCGCCTCGCTTTCCTCCGGCCCACCGGCGACGCCGCCTGTCACACCGGCAAAGGCAGCGGCCGACGGGGCGGACACGACCGTGCCGACGACGCCCTGGAACGATGCGACGGGCTGCGCAAGGCGCTCCCCGGGGGAGCCCTCTTGTGGGAAGCGCCCTGTCTCGCGAATGGCCTGCGGCGAGCCCCCTTCGCGCGCAAGCGCGCTTCCCACACTGCTTCCGAGCGTGCTTTTAGCCGGCGACCGTGAGGTCCTCGCGTTTGGCATGCTGCCGATGCGCCTGCAGTCCCTGTATCCGGCCGTGCTGCCGGAAAATACCGTCTCTCCGGTGCTGCCGGTGCAACGGTAGAGGGCGCCCGCGAAGGACGGCGCCGCGCCCAGTCCCAGCAACAGGATGCAGGCGACCGCGGCCCTGCGAAGGACCGTGGGGAAGGACAGGAAACGGCGGGCGTGATGGCCGGCGCTTTCCCCTGGCGTCGCGTCTTGGCGCATGGGCGCGAGTGTGCCCGAGCCCCCTCCCCCTGCCAAGGGTCACAACGTGACCAGGTTCACGCAAGTCATTGATCCACGGCGGCCATCTGGCGCCGGCACGGGGTGCGGCGTAGACTGCGCGGTTCGGTCGCCCCCTACGAAACCACGGTACCCAGGCCCATGAGCGGCAAGCTTTTCATCAAGACCCACGGTTGCCAGATGAACGAGTACGACTCGGCCAAGATGGCCGACGTGCTGCGGGCGTCGCACGGGCTGGAACTCACCCAGGACGAAGCCGAAGCTGACGTGATCCTGGTCAATACCTGTTCCATCCGGGAAAAGGCACAGGAGAAGGTCTTCAGCCAGCTCGGCCGCTGGAAGGCGCACAAGCAAGGCGGCAAGCCGGTGCTGATTGGCGTCGGCGGCTGCGTGGCTTCGCAGGAAGGCGATGCCATCATCAAGCGCGCGCCCTACGTGGACCTGGTGTTCGGCCCGCAGACCCTGCACCGCCTGCCCGAGATGATCGAGGCGCAGCGCGCCAGCGGGAAGCCGCAAGTGGACATCAGCTTCCCGGAGATCGAGAAGTTCGACCGCCTTCCGGAACCGCGCGCCGAAGGTCCCACCGCCTTCGTCTCCATCATGGAAGGCTGCTCGAAGTACTGCTCGTACTGCGTGGTGCCCTACACCCGGGGCGAGGAAATCAGCCGTCCCTTCGACGACGTGATCGTCGAGGTGGCCCAGCTTGCCGAACAAGGCGTACGCGAAGTCAACCTCCTTGGCCAGAACGTCAACGCCTACCGCGGCCCCATGCACGACGGCGGCACCGCCGACCTCGCCGTGCTGATCCATGCCATCGCGCAGATCGACGGCATCGGCCGCATCCGCTTCACCACCTCGCATCCGCTGGAGTTCTCCGATTCGCTGATAGAGGCCTACGCCAACGTGCCGCAGCTGGCCAATTTCCTGCACCTGCCCGTGCAGGCCGGTTCCGACCGCATCCTCGCGGCGATGAAGCGCGGCTATACGGCGCTGGAGTTCAAGCAGCGCATCCGCAAGCTCCGGGCTGTGCGGCCGGATATCTGCGTCTCTTCGGATTTCATCGTCGGCTTCCCCGGTGAGACTGAAGAAGACTTCGAGAAGACCATGAAGCTGATCGACGACGTCGGTTTCGACCAGAGCTTCTCCTTCATCTTCTCGTCGCGCCCCGGCACGCCGGCGGCGAACCTCGCCGACGACACGCCCGCCGAGGTGAAGCACGCCCGCCTTGCCCGCCTGCAGGCCGTGCTGAACGAGAACGCACGCAGGATCAATGAGGCGATGGTCGGCACCGTGCAGCGCGTGCTGGTCGAAAAGCCCAGCCGGAAGAACCCGAACGAAATGACCGGACGCACCGAGAACATGCGCTACGTGAACTTCCCGGGCCATCCGCGGATGATCGGACAGTTCGTCGACGTGACCATCACCGAGGCGATGTCCAACTCGCTGCGCGGCCGCGTCCACCTGGACGATGGGGTCGCGCTCGCCTCGTGAACGCCATGACCCAACTTTCCCAGCGCGACTTCGCCCTCGACCCGGAAGACAACACCCGCCTCGCCAACCTCTGCGGACCGCTCGACGAGCACATCCGCCAGATCGAGCTGCGCCTGGGCATCGAGATCGACCACCGCGGCAGCCTGTTCCGCGTGATCGGCGAGGAAGCCTCGGCCAAGGCCGGCGAGCAGGTGCTGCGCGCGCTGTACGACGCGACCGAGAACGAGACGCTCAACGGGCAGACCATCAACGTCCGCCTGGCCGAGTCGGGCATCGACGCGCTCAACGAGCAGGCGGCCGAGTCGGCGCAGGAAGTCGTCATCAAGGTGAAGCGCGGCATGATCAAGGGCCGCGGCCCCAACCAGGCCCGCTACCTGCACGCCATCACCACCCACGACATCAACTTCGGCGTGGGCCCGGCCGGCACCGGCAAGACCTACCTGGCCGTGGCCAGCGCCGTCGAAGCGCTCGAAGCCAACCGCGTGCAGCGCGTGCTGCTGGTGCGCCCCGCCGTGGAAGCGGGCGAAAAGCTCGGCTTCCTGCCCGGCGACCTGAGCCAGAAGATCGACCCGTACCTGCGCCCGCTGTACGACGCGCTGTACGAGATGGTGGGCTTCGAGAAAGTGTCGAAGCTCATCGAGCGCAACGTGATCGAGATCGCCCCGCTGGCCTACATGCGCGGGCGCACGCTCAACGATGCTTACGTGATCCTCGACGAGGCGCAGAACACCACCGTGGAGCAGATGAAGATGTTCCTCACCCGCATCGGCTTCGGCTCGGTGGCGGTGATCACGGGCGACGTGTCCCAGGTGGACCTCCCTCGCAACATCCGCTCCGGCTTGCGCCATGCCATCGAGGTGCTGCGCGGCGTGGACGGCATCAGCTTCACCTTCTTCACGTCGCGCGACGTGGTGCGCCATCCGCTGGTCGCCAAGATCGTCCGCGCCTACGAGGCCTTCGAGCAGAAGCAGGACGACGAGCGGTGAGTCGCGTGGACGTGGCGGTGGGCTACGCCACCTCGCGCAAGGGCGTCCCGGCCTCGGCCAGTTTCCGGCGCTGGGTGGAGGCCGCATTGAAGGGCGCCCGCCGGCGCAAGGCCACCGAGGTGGCCATCCGCATCGTGGACGCCGCCGAAGGCCAGGCCCTCAACCTGCAGTATCGCGGCCGGGACTACGCCACCAACGTGCTTTCCTTCCCCGCCGAACTGCCGCCCGGCATTGATCTGCCCCTGATCGGCGACCTGGTGATCTGCGCCCCCGTGGTGGCGCGCGAAGCGGCCGAACAAGGCAAGAAGCCGGCCGACCACTGGGCCCACATGACCATCCACGGCACCCTGCACCTGCTCGGCTACGACCACATCGAAGACGCCGAGGCCGAGGCGATGGAGGCGCTGGAAACCCGCGTACTGGCTGGCCTGGGCATCGCCGACCCGTACCAGGCCGTGTAGGAGCGCGCTTGCGCGCGACCGCTTTTGAGGCCGTGACTTGGAGCTGGCGCGCCAACCTTCGGGACTGGCGCGAAAAGCTGTCGCGCGCAAGGCGCGCTCCTACACCGCCAGGATGCCGTCCTGAACCGTCACACGAATTCCAGTAGACTGCCACTTCCGCCCATCCGGGCAGAGCCACAAAGAGTAATGAACGAGGACCCCAGTAGTACCAACGGCCCCGCCCACCGTTCCTGGTGGGACCGACTGGGCCACCTGTTTTCCGGCGAGCCGCGCAACCGCGACGAACTGATCGAGGAGCTGCGCACGGCCCAGTCCAACGGGCTGCTCTCCAACGACACCCTGACCATGGTCGAGGGTGCGATCAAGGTCACCGAACTCAGCGTCGACGACGTCATGGTGCCGCGCGCCCAGATCGTCAGCCTCCCGGTCGATGCGCCGCTTCCCGACATCCTTGCCGCCGTGGTCGAATCCGGTCATTCCCGCTTCCCGGTGCATGGGGAGGACAAGGACGAGGTGCTCGGCATCCTGCTGGCGAAGGACCTGCTCAAGTATTTCGGCCAGAGCGAGGGATGCGACGTGCGCGCCCTGCTCCGTCCCGCGGTGCTGATTCCTGAGTCGATGCGCCTCAACGTGCTGCTCGCGGAGTTCCGCCTCACCCGCAACCACATGGCCCTGGTGGTGGACGAATACGGCGGCGTCGCCGGCCTCATCACCATCGAGGACGTGCTCGAGCAGATCGTCGGCGAGATCGACGACGAGCACGACGACGAGGAAGAACCGGTGCTGGTGCAGCCGCTCGACGACGGCGGCTTCGCCGTGAGCGCGCTGACGCCCATCGCGGATTTCAACGAGGTGGCCGGTGCGCACTTCTCCGACGAGGAGTTCGACACCGTCGGCGGCATGATCACGTCCGAATTCGGCCACCTGCCCGCGGCAGGCGAGGAGATCACGGTGGGGAACTTCGTGTTCCGCGTCACCGAAGCCGACGATCGCCGCGTGCAGCAGTTCCACGTGACCGCCGCCCCGTAGAACGCGCCTGCGCGTGTAGGAGCGCGCCTGCGCGCGACAGGTTTTCGCGAGGAGCAGCAGGGTGTCCTGCTGCTCACGGCCACAAAAGATGTCGCGCGCCAGCGCGCTCCTACAGTAGACGGAACCGACTCAAGCCGATGCGCTACATTTGTTTCTTCCTGCTCGCCCTGTGCCTCGCCCCTCTGGCTCGCGCAGGCATTGTCGACGCACCGGCGGCCAACCTCGAAATCTCGCTGATGACCTATGGTCCCGGCGACATCTACTGGGAGCGCTTCGGGCACGACGCGCTGGAAGTGCGCGATACCGTCAGCGGCGAATCCATCGCCTTCAACTACGGCGTGTTCGACTTCGACCAGAAAGGCTTCCTGCTCAACTTCGCGCGCGGGATCATGGCTTACCGCATGGATGCGGAGACGACGCAGTCGGACATCGACTTCTACGCCGGCGAAGGCCGCTACGTACGCCGCCAGCGCCTTGCGCTGAACGACGAGCAGAAGGAACGGCTGCGGCGCTTCCTGCTCTGGAACATCCGGCCGGAGAACGCCGGCTACCGGTACGACTATTACGTCGACAACTGCACGACCCGTGTGCGCGATGCGCTGGACGATGCACTGGGCGGTCTCCTGAGCAACGCATGGGTTAACAAGCCCGGCGGCATGACGTTCCGGGAACAGACCGCGCGGCTGATGAGCAACCAGCCCTGGCTGATGCTCGGCATGGACCTCGGTCTGGGACCGTATGCGGACCAGCCGATGACCGCATGGAAGGCTTCCTTCCTGCCCATGACCCTCGAATCAGAACTCCGCAAGGTGTCGATGGACGGCAAGCCGCTGGTTGCGGAAGACACGCTGGTGGTGCCGGCCAGACTGACGCCACCGCCCGAGAAGGCACCGGACCTGCGCTGGCCCCTGCTCCTGGCCGGCCTGCTGCTCGCGGTGCCGCTGGCGTTGCCGGCCGTCTCGCGCCGTGGTCTCGCGCGCGGCGTGTTCGTCGCAGCCGGGACCTTGTTCACCGTGTTCGCAGGCCTGGCCGGGCTCCTCATGCTCGGCCTGTGGACGCTGACCCTGCATCGCTCCGCCTGGGGCAACTTCAACCTGCTGGCTTATTCGCCGTTCGCGCTGCTGATCGTGCCGGGCATCTGGCGGCTGCGTCATGCGGGACGTCCGGTGAGCAAGCTGGCGTCGCGGGTGACCGCACTGTCGTTCGCCGCCTGCGTCATCGCATTGCTGCTGCACCTGTGGCCCGACTTTCCACAGCGGAACCTTCCGTGGCTGCTGTTTGCCCTTCCCTGCTGGGCCGCGTTAACCTGGAGTTTCTGCCGTCGGCACGACTAAGACATTGCGAGGGAGTTCGGCCTACACTTCGCATTGGCCGCCCCTCCCGGAACAAGAAAGCACATGGTCTCGCTCCCCCTCGTTCCCGAACCGACCCCCGTTACGCCGTCTAACGGCATGGTCATCAACTGCGTGGCCTACCGGACCAATGGCCAGCGCATCGGCGACATCACCATCGACGCCATCAGCGACGTGCTGAAGGAGCCCGATACGTTCGTCTGGGTAGGCCTGCACGAGCCGGACGAGGCCCTGCTGCTGAAACTGCAGGAAGAGTTCAACCTCCACGATCTCGCCATCGAAGATGCCCAGCACGCGCACCAGCGCACCAAGATCGAGGCCTACGGAGATTCCCTGTTCATCGTGGCGCAGACGGCCCAGCTGATCGGCGGCAACATCGCCTTCGGCGAAACCCAGATCTTCCTCGGCCAGCGCTATTTCGTCACCGTGCGCCACGGCGCCTCATTGTCCTATGCGCCGGCGCGGCGAAGCTGCGAGCAGACGCCCGAGCTGCTGGCGATGGGTCCAAGCTACGCTCTTTACGCCGTGCTCGACTTCATCGTCGACAACTTCCTTCCGATCGTGCGCGATTTCCGGGAAGAGCTGCACGAACTGGAGAAGGACGTCTTCGCAGAAACGCTGAACCGGCAAACCATCAAGCGCCTCTACGACATGCAGCGCGAACTGATGACCCTGCGCCTGGCGGTCGTGCCGCTACAGGACGTGGTGGCCCAGCTCACCCGCCTGCACCCGCACCTCATCCACGACGAACTGCGCGCGTACTTCCGTGACATCTACGATCATGTCTTCCGCGTTAACGAATCGATTTCGGCGATGCGCGAGATGCTCAACGCGGCTATCAGCGTGAATCTTGCCCTGGTGACCTTCGGGCAGAACGAGGTGATGAAGAAGCTTGCGGGGTGGGCCGCCATGCTGGCGGCGCCTACGTTGATCACGAGCTGGTATGGGATGAACTTCGCGCATATGCCGGAGTTGGATAAGCCTTGGGCTTATCCGGCGATTACGTGTCTTGTGGCATGCATCGTGGGGGGGATTTTCATTGCGCTGAAGCGCAACCGCTGGTTCTGAACGGTTATGTCGGTGCCTTCCGGACACGCAGCGCGCTCGCCGTCTAAGGTTTACTAAACGCGCTGGACGGGTCCTGCGTACTCCGCTACACGTGCATCAGCGGTAAGTAGTGTGATCCCTTCAACGATCGCTTGGGCAACCAGCAGGCGATCAAATGGATCTTTGTGAATAGGCGGCAAAGCATCGATGGCGACCGCGTGCTCGCTATAGATCGCCAACCCGCTGTATCCATTGTCCAGAAGGTTGCGGCGCGATACGCGTGGATCCACCTTGAAGTCATCGCGGCCAAGGCCGCGCTTGGTGACGACTTCCCATAAGCTGGCCACACTAAAGAACAGTTCGTTTTCCGGTGCACTCATCAGCCGCTGGGCTTCCGCGGGCAGGCGGTCCAATCCTTGTGCAGCCCAAAGCAGCAGATGCGTGGCCAGCGACAGCTTCATGCATCGCCCTCGAACATGGCAGCAATCTCCGTCCCGCCCATCCGGTCGAAATCGTCAGGCACACTGATCTGCCCCGCCATGAAGCCGAACCGTTTGACTTGGGAAGGATCCGAGGCATCGAGCGCAACCACCTTCACCATCGGCTTGCCTGCCTTGGCGATGACGAACGATTCCCCCTTGGCAGCCTGCTCCACCAAGCGGGAAAGCTGGGTCTTGGCGTCGTGGATGTTGTACGTATGCAACGGTAACTTCAACGAGACTTAGTTCAATGAACTTAGTCTAACGTTCCATCACTGCGGCAATCCCACACCTACCAATCACTATGGACTCTCAAGGCACTAGCAGAGCGAAGGCCAAACACATATCCGACCCCATACCCCAACGGAACAGCGGTAATCGGAGCCCATGCAATCAGGTGGGAATAAATCCCGCCATAGATATACGTGCTCCCTAAGCGAAAGAGACAAAAGTAGACCAGTATCACGGCGAAGGATGCCAGCACCACCATAGGCTCGGCCCCTAGAAATCTGCCTGTTACATAGCCGACGATCAAATAGTAGGAAAGCCGCGGAATGCTTTCCCACAAAGGAAACGCATAATGGGAAATGCGTCCGGGCCAGGCCCAAACCATCATATCCAGTACCCGGACGATGAAAAGGTCGACAACGATGACCAGCACAACAAAGAGCCAGAGTGGCTTGGCTTGTATTGGCATAAGATCGAGCCCTCCCTTGTGGTCCATTCAATATGGATGTCCCAAAGAAAAGCGGCCGGGAGGCCGCTATTCTTTGCTTATCTGACCTCAGGAGCCGTCCACTCCTTCAACCAAGCATTCACCGTCTCATGCCACTGCACGCTGTTCTGCGGCTTCAGCACCCAGTGGTTTTCGTCCGGGAAGTGCAGCAACTTGCTAGGGATGCCGCGACGCTGCAGTGCGGTGAACGCGCCCAGACCCTGCGTATCCGGAATCCGGAAGTCCTTGCCGCTATGGACGATCAGCATCGGCACGCGCCAGTCCTTCACGTGGTTGACCGGATTGAAGCGCTCGTAGTTTTCCGGATGATCGAACTGCGTGCCGCCGTTTTCCTTTTCTTCGAACCAGAGTTCTTCCGTCTCGTAGTACATGGCGCGCGCGTCGAAGACGCCGTCGTGGTCGACGAAGCACTTCCACGGCTGGTTCCAGTTGCCCGCCATCCAATAGACCATGTACCCGCCGTAGCTGGCACCCAGTGCACAGGCGCGGTTACCGTCGAGGAAGTTGTACTTGGAGAGCGCGGCGCTCCAGCCGGCCTTCAGGTCTTCCAGCGGTTTGCCGCCCCAGTCCCCGGAAATGGATTCAGTGAAGGCCTGTCCGTAACCCGTGGAACCGTGGAAGTTGATCGTCACCACGGCGAAGCCCTGCCCTGCGTACGTCTGCGCGTTCCAGCGATAGCTCCAGCTGTTGGTCATCGCGCCTTGCGGGCCGCCATGGATGATGAAGGCCACCGGGTAGGTCTTGCCGCGCTTGTAACCCACCGGCTTGACCACGTAGCCCTGCACCGTTTCGTTGTTCCAGCCCTTGAAGGTAAAGAACTCGAAATCGCCGGTCTGCGCGCCCTTGATGCGCTTCGCGTTGAAGTGCGTGACCTGCTTGAGGCTCTTGCCCTTCGGGTCCGCCGTGTAGAGGTCCGCCGGGCGCTTCAGGTCGTCGCGGGCCAGCAGGAACTTCTTGTCGCCCGCGGAGAACGCGGACACGGAACCGTCGGTGACGAGGGTGGTCGCCTTGCCGCTTGCCACGTCGATCGCGAACAGCGGGTGCTGCCCATTATCGTCGGTGGTGGTGTAGAGCGTCTTGCCGTCACGGGAGATCTGCAGGGAACCGGCCGAACGATCCCACGAGGGCGCCACCTCGCGCCGGGTGCCCGAGGCAAGGTCCAGCGCCATGATGCCGAATCGATCCGCTTCGGAGCCGGGCTCCTTCATGGCGGTGTAGTAGAGGGTCTTGCCGTCCGGCGATACCAGCGGGTTGGCGTCCCACGCCGGATTCTCAGCGGTGAGATTCGTCGGAGTCGCCGAGCCATCCGCCGGCACGCTGTAGATGTCGAAATTGGTCGACCAGGGCTCCGTCTTCCCGGCGATGCGGGCATCGAAGTAGACCGTCCTGCCGTCCGGCGAGAATGAGAACTCGTCGTCGCCGCCGAAGGGCTTGCTCGGGACGTCCCCGTCGATATCGCGGCTCAGCAGGACGGGCTGGGATGGCGCATTGGCATCGGCGATATACAACTGGGAACGGCGGCCGTCGGCCCAGGTATCCCAGTGGCGGACGAAGAGCTTGTCGTACACCGTACCGGTGGACTTGTCCTTCTCGCGGCCGTCCAGGCGCTCCTTGGTGCAGGCCAGGTCGGGGCAGTCGGTGAACACGTCGTAGCTCAGGAGCAGCTTCGTGCCATCCGGCGAGAGCTTGAAAGCGTTGACGTCCAGGGGGGCGTTCGTCACCGCTTCGCCCGTCCGGACGCTCAGCGAAAGACCCTTGCCGGAGCTGTCGGCATCGAAGGCCCGATGCCAGACCTGGGTGGTGCCGTCCTTTGCAGCCGTGTAATAGATGGATTTCCCATCGGGGGCCCAACGCGGCGAAGAGCCCTTCTCCACCACCGTCACGGCCTGCGGCGGCTTGTTGAGATCCACCATATAGAGCGAGGTGACTCCCTTGTTCGCCGCGTAGTCGGTGGCCCGGACCGAGAACAGCGCATAGCGCCCGTCGGGGGAAAGCTGGGGGTCGCTCACGCGGTCCATCATGACCAAGTCGCGGATGGAGAAAGGGTGCGGGGTGGTGCTGTCGGCGTCGGCGGCCAGGACGGGGCCGGCCACCAGCGCGAGGGCCAGCGCGGCGAAAAGAGGCTTCATTGATGGGGCTCCCTTGGGGTTTTGCTTGGGAGGGACGGTACGGGGGTGGGGCGACGGGCGCAAGCGGCAGGAATTGTCGGAAGCACGTCACACTTCCCGCGGGTCCGGAGATAGCGACTTTCACGATGGTACGGAACATGCTCCCTTCGAGCATCTTCCACGGACCCTAGTGCCATGAGTCACCGACGCAAAGCCGCCGGCTTCACCCTGATCGAACTGATGATCGTCGTTGCGATCATTGCCATCCTCGCCGCCATCGCCATACCTGCCTATCAGGACTACGTGATTCGGGGCCAGGTCGCGGAAGGGATTGGTCTCTCCACGGGAGCAAAGACGGCTATCTGGGATTTCGTGGCCGACAAGGGGCGCCTCCCCGGGTCCAACGAGTCCGCGGGGCTTGCATCTTCCAGCAGCATCGTCGGTCAGTACGTATCCTCAGTCAGCATCGTGGATGGCGTGGTGAACATTGCCTTCGACAGCCCCAAGGCCAACGAACACCTGCGCCCGGGCACCTTGCTCCTGTCACCGATCACCAGCGGAGGAGGCATCATGTGGACGTGCAAGGGCAACTCCTCGATGAGCCAGAAGTACCTGCCTACCACGTGCCGGACGGGCTGAGCCAAGTCCCGAGATACACTGAGCACTGACCAAAAAGGTCACTTCGTGACCTACTTCGTCACTATTGATGTTCGCCTAAGCCACTGAAAAGCAGGAAATCTTCCTGTTGATCAACATTCGTGATCGGATGCACAATCCCCCTACCGGCGAATATGCGGCAATACACCGGTCGCGAGTGCGTGGCACACAAGCTGCTAGATTCGTGGCGAGCTTCCTGGTCGTTCCTGACCAAAGTAAGTGAGGGAGTGCCGAAACCCGCTTCGCGGGGGAAGGGGCTAGGGCTCAGGGGGCATCACTTTTTTTCGGTCTCAAACCAGCAAAACTGAGGAATTCCATGAAGAACATCCAGAAGGGCTTCACGCTCATCGAACTGATGATCGTGGTTGCGATCATCGCGATCCTGGCTGCCATCGCTATCCCGGCCTATCAGGACTACACCATCCGCTCGCAGGTGTCGGAAGGCCTCAGCCTCGCCGACGGCGCGAAGACGGCCGTTGCCGAGTACTACACGAATCGCGGCACCATGCCGGCCGGTTCGGACAACAATGCTTCTGTCGGCCTTGCTTCGGCGGCCAGCATCGGTGGCAGCTACGCGCAGAGCGTGACGGTGGGCCTCAACGGCATCATCACCGTCAAGTATGGTCCGGGTACCGGCGACTTCGGCAAGAAGGCCAACTCGCACATCAATAACAAGCAACTCGCCCTTTCGCCGGTTACCGGCGCAGGCAGCATCTCGTGGACCTGCAAGACCTCCAGCACCAGCGGCGTCGACTCCAAGTATCTGCCGTCCAGCTGCCGTACGTCGTAATGCTTGTACGAACGCCTTGGCACCTCGTTGCCAAACGCGTCATGGGAGGCCGCTTCGGCGGCCTCTCTTTTTATGGGTACCTGTTTATCCTTCTGACCACCACGGCGCTCATCTACCTGCCCGGCCTCAAGGGCCCCTTTCTCTTCGACGATTTCGCTAATCTGCCTTCCCTGGGTGAGACGGGGCCGATTCACGACGCAGCCTCCTTCGCGCGCTACATCACCTCAGGCATCGCCGATCCCACCGGTCGACCAGTCGCTTTGCTCACTTTTTTGCTAGACGCCCACGACTGGCCTGCTGACCCGTATCCGTTCAAGCGAACCAATCTCATCCTGCACCTCCTCAACGGGGCACTCCTCGCGTTCTTCCTGCGTGGACTTGGGCGTCGGCTTTACGTCGACCACCCTGGCCGTTTCGTTGATCGTGCCGCACTGCTTGGGGCGGCTCTATGGGTGCTTCACCCCCTATTCGTTTCGACGACGCTGTACGTGGTTCAACGCGAAGCCATGTTGCCCGCGACCACCACCCTCACCGGCCTTCTGCTCTGGCTCGTCGCAAGACGGCAGCTGGAGGAAGATCGCATCCGGGCAGCATGGCTGACCATCGGCGCCATCCTTTGCGTCACGGCCGTCGGCGTGCTCGCCAAGGCCAATGGCATACTCCTGCCGCTGCTCATCGTCGTGATCGAATGCGTACTTCACCCCGACTCCTACGATGTGGCGCGGCTTCGTCGTCGCCGCCTGCTTGCCGTGGTGGGGTATCTTCCCAGCCTGGTTATCGGGATATACCTCGTCTGGCAAGGTGTGGTAAACGTTGTCGTCGGTTTTTCGAACCGACCCTGGACAATCGGCGAACGCCTTCTCACCGAGCCACGCGTGTTGTGGGACTATCTTCACCTGCTCTGGGTGCCGACACCTTTCACATCCGGCGTCTTCAATGACGACTACCCCGTCTCGACGTCGTTATCGACGCCCTGGACGACCTTCCCGGCTATCGCGGCCTTGCTTGCCCTGGGCGTCGGAGCCTGGGTGATCAGGCGGCGTTATCCCGCCTTATCCATTGCCCTGCTGTTCTTCCTTGCCGGCCACGCGCTGGAGTCGACGACGATTCCGCTCGAGCTGTACTTCGAACATCGCAATTACCTTCCGGCACTACTTCTGTTCTGGCCACTGGCGTTGTGGATTGCGCTGCCGGAGAAGGAGCGAGACGGGCCACCACTATGGAAACTGGCCATCGGTGCGGTGTTATTGGCCGCGTTGAGTGGGATGACGTACGCAAACGCAACCTTGTGGGGCGACGGCTCCAGCCAGACCTTGGTGTGGGTGCGGCTAAATCCGGAATCTGCCCGTGCCCAGGTCCTGGCGGCCCAGAATGAAGTACAGCGAGGCGAAACCAAGCTGGCCATCGATCGCCTCACGCCCTTGCTCACCAAGCATCCCGATCAGGTGCAGGTCTCCCTAAACCTGCTGTCGGCCGAATGTGGGCAAGGCATGGTTTCCAGCCGCACGCTCCAAGCGGCAGAGACCTCCATGAGGACCGCACTTGATTCCGGTAGCCTGCTCACGTCCTGGTTCATGCGAGCCATCACTACGGCGCAAGAGGGCACGTGTCGTGGATTGACCCTCGACGCGCTGGACAATCTGGCGCAGGCAGGCATGGGGAACAGAAAGCTTCCCGTCGGACGCCGGCAGGACCTTGTCCATATACGCGGCCGGATTGCGCTGGCTGACTCGCGCTCCGACGAGGCCGCCGCCTATTTCGAGGAAGCCACCCTGCTAGAGGCCCGCCCGGCATTGGCGCTCAACCAGGCCGCGGCACTGGGGTCTGCAGGTTTTCCACGATTGGGACAGGAACAACTCGCCTTCTATATGGCGCACCGAACCGTTTCCCGAAATCTTCCGTTTGGCATGCCACGGCTTCACGCCTGGGTCCTTGAACGGCAGGGCTACTGGGAGCATGAAATCCAGCATCTGGAACGCCAACTTCAGTCGGATATGATCTCCCATCAGCCCCAGACGGTTAAGTAATGCTCACCATTCGTTCGCGTGCGGCACTGACGCTTGCCTTCATCCTGTTGGCAACCGCGGCCATTTACTGGCCGGGTTTACATGGATCCTTCTTCTTCGACGACCACCCCAATATCGTCGACAACAAAGCTGTACAACCCGAGTCGATCTCGATCGCGTCGCTGACGGCCGCCGCGCTCTCGTCGCCGTCGAGCGAATTCAAGCGTCCCCTGGCATCGCTCACGTTTGCAGCGAACTTTTTGGCCTCGGGCCTTTCGCCCTTCTGGTTCAAGCTAACCAATGTCCTCATCCACCTGGCGAACGGGCTCCTCCTGTATCTCCTGACTGCCCGGATCTGGCGTTGCGGCTGGCCGGCTGCAAGCAAGGAACAGGTCAGATATGCCGGGATACTGGTAACGGCTGCATGGCTTGCGCTGCCGATAAACCTCACGGCAGTGCTCTACATCGTTCAACGGATGGAGAGCCTTGCCAACCTTTTCGTCCTGCTTGGCCTGCTCGGCTATCTTCGCGCCAGACAAGGGATGCTAGAGGGCCGGAACTGCATCTGGCTGGCCTACGTGAGTCTGCCCGCATGCACGGCCATCGGCCTGCTCGCCAAAGAAACCGCCGTCATGCTCCCGCTCTACGCGGCGCTGCTTGAATACCTAGTGATCCGGCGCGAGCGAGCAGACAAACGGATCGACCTGCTGTTCCTGCTCATCCTCGTGCTCCCGCTGCTGGCTGGCAGTTTCTGGCTGTGGCCGAAGATCTTCGTGGCGAGTAACTGGGAACATCGGCCGTTCACGCTGGCGACCCGCTTGCTTACAGAAAGTCGGGTCGTAGTCGATTACATCCTATGGACCCTAGTCCCGACGCCGCGGGCACTCCCCTTCTATCATGACGACTTCGTCATCTCGCAAGGCCTCCTTACTCCTCCGACGACGATCCTAAGCATCATGGCGCTGCTCCTGATGCTCGTCAGCGGCGTGATCCTGCGAAAGCGCAATCCGATCTTTGCCCTGGGCATCGCACTCTTCCTGGGATCGAATCTTTTGACAGCGACGGTCCTGCCGCTGGAACTTGTGTACGAACACCGGAACTATTTCGCAAGCATAGGACTGCTGTTTGCAATAGCCTCCGTCGCCCGGATCGGCGCCGCTCCTGCAGATTACGGAACACTCGCTCGCATCGGCCCGGTTCTATTCGTTGTCTTCATTGCCTACTACGCCGCGCAGACCTGCCTAACTGCCATCAGCTGGGGTGACCCGCTGAAGATGGCCGCCGAAATCGCCTGGCGGGCACCGAGGTCCCCCCGAGCGCAATACGAACTAGGCCGCACTTACATCATCTACTCGCGCTACGATCCCAAGTCGCCGTTCGTCGAACTGGCCTACGCTCCGCTCGAACGCGCCGCGTCACTGCCCGGCGCCTCGATTCTTCCGCTGCAGGCCCTGATTTATCTCAACGGACGACTGCATATCCCCGTAAAGGAAGCATGGTGGAACGATATGACAGGGCTGCTTCGGAGCCGGCGTCCTGGTGTCGAGGATGAGAGTTCTCTTATTTCCTTGACGCAGTGCTTCCGCACGGAATTGTGCGAATTCTCGCCCGACCGGCTGTTGGGTGCGTATCAGGCGGCGCTGTCCCACCCCGAACCATCAGCCAGGCTCCTTGGAGCTTATGGCGACTTCGCCTGGAACACACTGAGGGACCGCGCACTCGCGGAGCGCGTGACGCGGGATGCCATCGCTACCGCGCCCTCGGAACCTGCCTATCGGATCTCATTGGCGCGCATGCTTATTGATGACGAGAACTTCGATCTCGCCTCTCGAGAGATCCAAAGCCTCGACGCCCTTAATTTCGGAGGAAGCCTGCAAAGTACCATCGACGAGCTCGACCGGCGCCTCGAGACTAAAAAGCAGAGCGTGTTGGAACAACGCAAGGATTCGGCAAGGAACTGATGGGAAACCTGGCCCGAAGCAGCGTCAAGACCATGGTCATCCTGGGCATGCGAATGCTGACCCAGGCGGCGACACTGATCCTGGTTACGCGCCTATTGGGGCCATCGTTGTACGGCGATTATATGGCGGCTGCATCGCTCGCCGTCGTGGCTGGCCTCGTTCCCAACATGGGATCGGGCTATGTTCTCATGGCGCGCAGCGCTCGCGAGGGCGACGACGCATTGGAGACATGGCGCTACGGATGGCCGCTCAGTGTCGGTATCGGCACGCTGTTGTGCCTGTGCTTTCCATGGGTCGCCGCTCTCATCACCGAAGGCCGGCTCACTCTGGGCACACTGTTTCTCATCGGTCTCACGGAATTGCTTGTCACTCCGTTGATCCAGCTGCTCGGCTTCGTACTGCAGGCACGCGACCGCGTGCCCCAAGGGCAACTTCTGCTCTGGCTCCCTCTTTTCCTGCGCGCCCTTGCAGCGGCCGCGTGTCTCTTGCTTCTGAATCGTCCGTCGGCAACTGTTTTCGTTGGCCTCCAGGCCATAGCTGCCGCCTGCGGGTTAGCCATGGCATTTATCGCCACGCTTAGAGTGGTGCGGTTACCCTGGGCTCCCAGAAAGGCTACCCGGGAAGAATGGCGATCCGGTGCGGCTTATGCCGCCATGCACGTCGTTGCGGCGAACCCTACCGAGCTGGACAAGATGGTTTCGCCGCTCTTGCTTGGAGACCATGCCGCCGGCATTTACAGTGCGTCGTCGCGCGTCATGAACGCGTTGATCACGCCAATGCTCGGCGTCCTGATCGCGTCGCAGCCACGGCTGTTCAAGCATGGAAGCAAGCCCACGCTCCAAGGGCACCGGTTGATCCGCGTCCTCGGCTACCTCGGCGCGACCTGGGGCGTGATCGGGGGAGCGATCATGGCGCTTGCTGCCCCCTTGCTCCCGTATTTGCTGGGAAAGTCGTTCGAGCAGACGGCTAGCATTCTTCCATGGATAGCCCTCGCCGCCCCGTTTTCCTCGCTTCGCATGACAGCGGGAACGGTCCTTGTGGCGCTCGGCAAGCCGTTGCAACGCCTGCGCTTCGAGCTCGGGGGCGTCATCCTGTTAACCGTGTTCCTTACCATTGGGACACATCTACTTGGATTGCGCGGCGCGGCCCTGGGCCTGGCTTGCGCCGAAGCAGGGATGGCCGCTTACGGCTGGCTTCTGGTTCGCGCGGTCCGCGACTGATCAGCGGGCGGCGTGAGGCTGCGGCAGCGGCCCACCGAGACGTCGAACGCTGCCAGAATCAACCCGCGCCATGACCGGAGGCTCCGGAAGCGAAAGCTACGAACAGTTGCGCGCAAGCCGAGGAATGTAATGCGCCCCGCCATGAGGCACAGCCTGCCTGGGAGCCCATAGCCAAGCCGCGACACCATTAACAGATGCGCGCGGCTCATATGGTACTCATAAAACATCGAGCCGTTCCCGCTACTCCCGGAGCCTTGGTGGATCACGACACCTTCGGGCACGTCCAGCAACGCAACGCCGTTTCTCGCCAAGCGGAAACCAAGTTCTATGTCATCGCCGTAGAAAAAAAACGTCTCGTCAAACAACGGGGCACGTACCAGCGAACGGTGCACCATGAGGCAAGCTCCACCTAACAGAGCGTGCCCAATCAAGCCGGGGCCCTTCGGCGAAATGGTGGCCGAAAGATGCCGATAGTACGTCCGCGCCGGCACGAGGCCCGTGGGCCCATCAATGAACGGCGCAGCGATCGCCGGCGATGCCCTGCCAATGGCACGCCGCAGGTGATCGACCGTACCTGGAACGAGAGTGGCATCACTGTTGATCAGCAGCACGTCGGCTCCGGGCATTGTCCTGGCAACGAGTTCGACGCCACGGTTCACACCCGCCGCAAAGCCGAGATTCCGGCGCGGCTCGATGATACTCGTCCTAATCCCGATTTTCTGGATCAAGATGCGCAGCTCGCTCAACGATGCACCGCTGTCTTCGGAGTTATCGACAATGACTACGGTGCCAACACCTTCGGAGGCAAGCGACGCGACACACTTGGCGGTCATCTCCGCCGAACGGAAGTGCAGAAGGATGGCGACGCATTCACTCATCGCCAGCTTTGCCATCGGGTGCGAACGCGACCATGACCAACTCCTCCCCACCCCTGGGAAGCACCGTAGCCCAAAAATCCGACCACCAGCCGACCAACCAGGCCAGCCGGGCCCGGATTCTGTTGCCGGGGCCGGGCCGGGAGCTCGCTATCCATCCACTCTCTTTGGCGATACTGCGCGCGTGATGTCCACGGCGAAGCGTCCGCGGAGCCACGAAGCCGGTATCGACCAGCATGGAGCTCATGGCCCGCGCGCTGGGAATGCATAGGTGGCGTGGGACTTCGAGACCTCGCCACGATGAGCGGAACACGCGTGCTCCGGTCCCACGGGGATTGGGCCATGCCAGCCATATCATTCCGCCTGGCCGCAGGCGCTTGAGGCAATGACGAAGGCATTCGCGCGGGTTGGCGACGTGCTCGATGCTATGCCGCAGGGTCACGGCGTCGAACAGGCCATCGAGACCCGGAACGTCGCCGTCGATAAATCCTTTCCAGGCGACGAGACCCTGGTCGAGACAGGCGCGGACCGCACCGTCGTCCGGGTCCAGGCCGACGGCCTTCCATCCCATGTCGCCCGCTCGCCTCAGGAACTCGCCGTTGCCGGAACCCACATCCAACACTCGCCGTATGCCGTGACGATCTGCCAGGTGAAGGTGCCGGCCGTGATAGTCGAGTTTCAGTCGCAGCGGTTCGATGGCGCAGAAAAGCACGAAGCCCAACGCCGAATCCGGCGTCATTTGCGCATGGAAACGACGATTCATGTAGCCGTTCACCAGCGACACGACCCAATGCTTGAGCCGGGATTGAACCACGGGGGGCGTTTCCGCTGTGTGGGTGTAGTACTTCGTGTATGCCTCCCCTATCGAATCATCCGACGGCCGCGGATCCAGATAGACGCTGCGACAAGCATGGCAGGACCACAACGACCATGCATCCTCGGCCGCCGTGCCTTCGAGGTGGTCAAAGACGCAGGCCGCATGATTCGATCTATCGCCGCTGCCACAGGCAGGACACACCCGCACCGGCTCCACGCCACCGCCACGCCAGGCCGTTGTCACCGTTCCCTTCACGTTCCTCTCCGGGCCAGAAGGACGCTTTCATCGGCGTAGCGTGACGCAAACGACGCGCAGACATCGGCAAACAGCGACATGAGCCTGGCAAGGAACGTGCTCGACCGAAGTCCATCATGGCCGCGTTCATGCGCGATCTCAGCGCTGCGTCCGTACAACCGCCTGGTATGTGCCCCGCGCCGAAGAAAGGAAACAGCTTCGAAACCCGCCTGCAGGCAGGTCGATCGCAAAGCTTCGCGTGACGGAAGGCAAAGATGTCGCGGGACGTCGTAACTTTCCCAGTCCATCCCGAAGAACCTGGCGCCGATGGCGTCCGGGTTCGGAAGCGCCACCCAAAGCAGACCACCCGGGGCAAGCATCTCGTAGGCATCGCGGAGCATGCGCCGTGGATCCGTTACGTGCTCAAGCGAATGGCTCATCGTGATCACGTGCCAATAGGAAGACTGCTTCGTCAACGGCAGGTCCGTAATGAAGCCTTGGGTCACGGATAATCCCCGCTGCCGGCAGACAGAAACCGCCACCGGATCGGGATCCAAGCCCTCTGCCGCCCAACCCATGCTTCCCGCCAAGGCCACGAACTCGCCATTACCGCAGCCCACATCCAACAGCCGCTGGCCGCGAGATGAGCGCGGAAGATGGCGGCCAAAATAGTCCAGTTTCAGCCGCAAGGGTCGAATCAGGGGCAGCACGACCGTGCCCAGCGGGGAAGCGGGCTCTCTGCGCGTGCCGAAGCGACGGTTCAGATAACCATTGACGAGCACCTCCACCCAGCGCGCTCGGCGAGCGACAGATGAGGCTTTATGGGTGACATAGTCGAAGTCGTAGGCAAAAGGAATCGAAGCATCGTCCGGTCTTGGATCCAGCCAGACGCTGCGACAGCTTTGGCACGCCCACAAATGCCACTCATCGGGCGCCTCAAGCATCGCATCCCGGGTATTTCCCAAGGGCTTGCGTCTGGCCCCGCCGCACATGGGGCAATGAATGACGGCCACCAGACCACCTCGAGTCCAGCGCCCGCTGTTTTCCATATCAATGGCCATGCTTGCCCCGGAGCCCGTCGCGCAAACCTTTGCATATCATGCGCCACTGATTACCACGGTCGGGGCCACCTAGCATCGTCACGACCAAGGTCAGCCCAGTCTTCACTATTGCCCAGAATTTCCAGACGAGGGGGACATAAGGGCGACGAAGCAGGCTCACTGTGTTCCTGTAGAGATAGTAATGACGACGGGGGCTCCGCTCAGGCCATACGCGCCATCCCAAGAGCCAGACCCGTCGCCCGCGTTGCCCCATCCTATGGTCGAACGACAACCACGGAATTCCGTACAGCCTGAACCCGTGTGAGATAACACGAAAGGACCATTCGGTATCCACGTGGTCGATGAAGAGCGACGCATCCAGATCCCCCACACGGTCGACGAGATTCATCGACATGGTCGTCCCGCTTCCGTTCAGATTGGCTACTGGAAAAGGCTGTGCATCTGGCGAGGGATGCGCGCGGGACCACAACCAGCCGTTACGCACATAGTGGAATCCGTGTGTCATTCCAGTGGCAGGATCCACCAACGTGGGCCCGACACAGCAAGGCACCCCCGACTCTGCCTGTACCCGGTTCAATGCATTCACCAACCCTGAGGGAACATCCGCGCGGAAAGTCGAATCCTGGTCCAGCAAGAGGACTGCGGCAATACGGGGAGACCGCGCCCGGGCCAGCGCCACGCCCTGGTTCAGGGCAGCCGCCAACCCCACATTTATCGCATTCTCGATCAGCCTCGCCTGCCGCATACGAGTCACCAGCCCCCGCAGCGCTTGGCGCAATTCAGGATCGGATGCGTTATCCACGATGACGATCATTCCAACGTCATCGAGCGATCGAAGCTGCCTTTCCAGCAACTCGAGATCGGGATTGAATGTAACCGTTATCGAGGCGAGTTCGTCTACGGTCATTGCGCGAGTTTCATTGACCATGAGCACTAACCGCGATGGCCCGTATCTGCTCACCAAAGAATTTCCAGTCGAACCGGCGCGCGAAATCGATGCATCCATCCCGAAAACAGGCCCGGCCGGCATCGAGTACCTGGCCGACTGCATCCGCGAAAGCCGCATGGTCGCCTGCCTCAACGAGCAGCCCCGATGCCCCGTTCGAAATGGCATCCGGGACGCCACCCACAGCATAGGCAACCGTAGGCAACCCGTGCGACGCTGCCTCGACGGCAACCATGCCAAACCCTTCTACATCGCCCGGCATCTCGCGCACGGGAAAGATAGCTACGTCTGCTGCCGCATAGGCGCACTCAAGTTCACCGTCATCCACCTCCCCGTAAAACCTGACGTGGTCCTCGAACCCTAGCACGGCAATCCTTTCTTCGATTAAGGTTCGCACGCCACGCTTTGCCTGGCGCAGGGCGTCCGGCGCGTCATTCCCGATGACCGCAAGCAGGATGTCGGGGTAAGTCGAAACAAGATCGGGAAGCACGTGCTCGACGAAATCAGCCAGACCCTTGCGTTCCGTCAGGCGACCGACGGAAAGCAGCACCTTCCGCCCAGTCCACCCCTTCCGATCCCGAAAGAGTTCGACCGCCGACGACGCCGGAGGGTGCAGGGGAAGCTGGACGCCGGGATGGACCACATGGACGCGCTCGGCCCGCACGCCCATGGATCGCGCGAGTTCGGCGGTATTGCGGCTGTTGACGATGCAAACATCGCAGCGGCGAATGAAGGGTAGCC
>NZ_JBPGXO010000015.1:0-87137 GCF_056755555.1 Luteibacter sp. SVR4-7G
AGATGTGTATAAGAGACAGCTTTCGTCGCGCCCTTTTTCTCGACCGATGGAGGGTCTTACTTTTTCTTGACCTCGAACGCCTCGTTACCCACGGCCTGGCCGTTGAGCGAGACGGTGAGCTTGTACTTGCCTTCCGGCCACTCGTTGGGGTTCTGGATCTTGAACGTGGTGACGGCCGGACCGTCGGTGCTGATCGACTGGCTGATGTCGCTGACCGTCGTGGTCGTCTCGCCGTCCTGGTAGGTCCACTTCGCGTTCAGCGTGGCGCCGGCGGTGGTGCCTTCGGTGGCGACGGAGGCGTAGATGGTCTTGTCGGTCGGGGCGAAGGTCGTCTTTTCCTTCGCTACCTTCTTGTCGCTGCCGACGGCGTTGCCGAGCGTGACCGAACCGACCTTCAGCGTGTCGGCGGCGGGAGCGGCCGGGGCCGGTGCGGGGGCGGCAGCAGGCTGGGCGGCCGGCGCCGGAGTGCTGGCGGCGGTGGTCGCGGCGGCCGGGGCCGTTGCCGACGGTGCCGGAGCAGGCGTCGCCGGGGCCGTGGACGCGGCGGCAGGGGCGGTGTTCTGCTGCTCTTCCTTCTTGCCGCAGGCGGTGAGGACCAGCAGGCCGGCGAGAGTGGCCGTGCAGAGAGCGGACGAGCGGAAGGAAAGCTTCATGTTCTGGATTCCGGAATGGCTTGTCGGGTTCTAACGAGGCAAGTGAGGAGCGATCCCCTCGGCTGCCGCAGGGTACAGGCTACACAACTAAAGGCAAGACCAATGAAGAATGCATGAACGCACCAGGGCGTCATTGGCGGGCGCCACGGGGATTCCCCGGTACGGCGGCCGGGTCGGTGCTGCGGAACGGGTTGATGTCGAGGCCGCCCCGGCGCGTGTAACGCGCGTACACGGAAAACTCGTCCGGTACGCAGCGCACGCGGAGGTCCATGAAGATCCGCTCCACGCACTGTTCGTGGAATTCCGTGTGGTTACGGAAGGAGACCAGGTAGCGGAGCAGGCCCGCGCGGTCGATCGGCGCGCCGGTATAGGCGATCTGGACGCTGGCCCAGTCGGGCTGGCCTGTCACCGGGCAATTCGAGCGCAGCAGGTGGGATACCAGCACTTCGCGCACATGGCCGTCGTGGGTGCCGAGGAACTCCGGGCGCGGCGGACCGTAGCTGTCGAAGTCCAGGTCTTGCGCATCGAGGAGGATGCCCTCGGGCTCGCCCAGGGGCGTGCCGCCGAGCTCGTCGGGGGAACGGAGGGTGACCGTCACGGGACCGCCTGCGGCAGTGGACAGGTCCTGCACCAGCGTATCGCGTACGACCGTGGCGTCGGCGAGCCGCTCCTGGGCAAAGCCATTCAGGTACAGCTTGAACGACTTGGATTCCACGATGTTCGGCGTCGTGGCCGGGAAGCGGAATTCCGCCACCGCCACCACGGGCTTGCCGCGCGCGTCCAGCCAGGACAGCTCATAGCCGTTCCAGATGTCCACGCCATGGAACGGCAGATCGGTGTCGGAGACACCGATCTCGTCCCGCTTGCCCTGGCGCGGAATGGGAAAGAGCAGTCCGGGGTCGTAGCGGTCGGCGTAGACGGTGGACTTGCCCAGCGGCGAGTGTTCGGGGGACGACATGGCGGTTTGCTGCTGCGAACAAACCGCCATTATAAGCCCTTACGCCGTCAAGGACTTACGCGTTGATGGAACCCATCATGTTGGAGGCATAACGGTCGCCTGCCGCCGCATCCGGGGGGAACACGGCATCGATCTCGGCCACTTCGGAGGCGCTCAGCTTCACGTCGACCGCGCCCGCGTTCTCCTCGAGGTACCTGACCCGTTTCGTGCCTGGGATCGGGACGATGTCGTCGCCCTTAGCAATGACCCAGGCGAGGGCCAGCTGGCCGGGGGTGCAACCCTTGTCGGCGGCGAACTTCTTCACCTTCTCGACGATGGCCAGGTTCTTCGCGAAATTCTCGCCGGTGAAGCGCGGGTTGTGGCGGCGGTAGTCGTCTTCGGCGAAGTCTTCCGGTTTCGCGATCGCGCCGGTAAGGAAACCGCGGCCCAGCGGGCTGTAGGCGACCAGGCCGATACCGTTTTCACGGCAGGCGGCCAGCGTGCCCGTCGTCTCCGGGTCGCGCGTCCACAGCGAGTACTCGCTCTGCAGGGCGGTGATCTGATGGACCTTCGCCGCCTTGCGGATCGATTCGGCCGAGGCCTCGGACAGGCCGAGGTGACGCACCTTGCCTTCCTCCACCAGGCGCGACATCGCGCCGACGGTCTCCTCGATCGGCACCGTGCGGTCCACGCGGTGCTGGTAGTACAGGTCGATGTAGTCCGTCTTCAGGCGGCGCAGGCTGCCTTCCACCGACTGGCGCACGTATTCGGGACGGCCGTTGATGCCGCGCTTCATCGGATCGTTCGGGTCGCGGACGATACCGAACTTGGTCGCCAGGAACACCTTGTCGCGACGGCCCGCCAGGGTGCGGCCGAGGAGTTCCTCGTTGGTGTGCGGGCCGTAGGCGTCGGAGGTATCCCAGAAGGTGATGCCCAGCGCGAGGGCCCGTTCCAGCGTGGCGATCGATTCCTTCTCGTCGCTGGCGCCATAGAATTCGCTCATGCCCATGCAGCCGAGGCCGAGGATGGAAACCTCCGGGCCTTGCTTGCCGAGTTTACGGGTGATCATGCGTGTCTCCTTCGATGCGAGGGGGCTTTCGCCGGTGCCGCCTCGACGGGCGGCTCGGCGGGGGAGGGGATGGGTTCTTCCGGATAGATCGAGCGATAGAGGGCGATCTTCTCGTCCAGGCGCGCGATCGTCTCGGTCAGGTCGGTGAGCTGGTCGCGCAGCTTCGCCGCATGCCTGGCGAGCAGGTCGCCGCGCTGGCGGATGCTTTCCGGGGTCTCGCCGAGGCGGCGCAGGCGCACGTATTCCTGGATGTCGCGCATGGACATCCCGGTGCCGCGGAGCTTGAGGACGAAGTGGATGAAGCGCATCTCGGCTTCGCCGTAGGCGCGCTGGCCGCCCCGCCGCGGCACCGGCTCGATCAGGCCGATCTGCTCGTAGTAACGCAGTGTGTAGGGGGTGAGGCCGGTCGCCAGGGCGGCCTCGGCAATGGTCATGGACTCGGGCATACGAAAAGCGTACGCCTTCGAGTGCGCTCTAAGTCAAGGTGGGGAAGGGGTGGGCACGTTCATGCGCCCCACTTCCCGTCCCCCCACCTCTCTTTCAGGATGCTGCATCGACCGGGGTGGGTTTCAGGTCGTTGTCCAGCGCGATCATCGTGAAGGTGCCGCGCGTGCAGAGCTCGCGGGCGCCGGTCAGGAGTTCCTCGGTGAACATGGCGACGTCGACCTTCATCGAGGTGCGGCCCACCGAGACCACGGTGGCGACCAGTTCCACCATCTGGCCCTTGCGCACCGGGACGTGGAAATCGACCTGTTCCGAGCGCGCCGTGACCACCACCTTGCGCGAATAGCGCGAGGCGGCGAGGAAGGCGGCCTTGTCCATCCATGCCAGCGCCTGGCCGCCGAACAGCGTGCCCAGGTGGTTGGTGTGGTCCGGGAAGACGATCTCGAGGACACGGGCCTCGGTCGGGCGGGCGATGGGGAGCATGGCGGCGTCTTCGGTCATGATGCGCGGCATTCTATCGCTAGAACGCCTGGTCGAAGGCGACTTCGCCCTGAACGCCCACCTGGTAGGACGAGACGCGGCGCTCGAAGAAGTTGGTCAGTTCCTGCACGTCTTGCAGATCCATGAAGTCGAACGGGTTCTTCGCGCCGTACTTCTTCGGCATGTCGAGCTGGACCAGGCGCTGGTCGGCGCAGTATTCGAGGTACTGGCGCATGTCGGCTACCGAAAGCCCCGCGACGCCACCGGAAAGCACATCCTGGGCGAACTGCGTTTCGCAGGCGATGGCTTCCTCCAGCATCGCTTCCACCTGCATGCGCATGTCGTCGTCGAACAGGTCCGGCTCCTGCTCGCGTACCGTGCGGACCACCTCGAAGGCGAAGGCCATGTGGCCGGACTCGTCGCGGAACACCCAGTTGGTGCCGGAAGCCAGGCCGTGCAACAGGCCGCGCGAGCGCAGGTAGTACACGTAGGCGAATGCGGCGAAGAAGAACAGGCCTTCGATGCACGCGGCGAAGCAGATCAGGTTGAGCAGGAACTGGCGGCGGTGCTCGCGCGTTTCGAGGCGGTCGAGACCCTGGATCGAGTCGATCCACTTGAAGCAAAACTCGCCCTTCTGCCGGATCGACGGGATGCTCTCGATGGCGGCGAAAGCCTTGTTGCGCTCCGCCGGCTCGGGAATGTAGGTGTCGAGCAGGGTGAGGTAGAACTGCACGTGCAGCGCCTCCTCGTACAGCTGCCGCGACAGGAACATGCGCGCCTCGGGCGAGTTCACGTGCTGGTAAAGGTTCAGCACGAGGTTGTTCGACACGATCGTGTCGCCCGTGGCGAAGAACGCCACGAGCCGATGGATCAGGTGCCGGTCAGCATCCGACATCTTCGACTTCAGGTCGGTGACGTCGAGCGAGAAATCCACTTCCTCCACCGTCCAGGTGTTGCGGATGGCGGCGCGGTACATCTCGTAGAACTGCGGGTATTTCATCGGCCGCAGGGTCAGTTCGAAACCTGGGTCGAGGATGTGGGTGTCGCGGGTGATGGGGGAAGCGGACATCGTGGCCTCTCGGTTGGTCTGTAGGAGCCCGCCCTGCGCGCGACGCCTTTCGCGAAGCGCCGCAGGGTCTGTGGTACATCGCGAAGAGATGTCGCGCGCAGGCGCGCGCCTACTGGCAGGCTTCGCAGTACTCGGGATTTTCCAGCGAGCAGAACACGGCGGCTTCCGCCTGCTCCTGGGCAACGACAGGTGCCGGCGCGGCGGCCGACGAGCTCACCGTGGTCTTGGCGATGCGTGTGGCCGGGCGCGAGCGCAGGTAATACGTCGTCTTGATGCCCGACTTCCATGCGTACATGTACATGGAGGAGAGCTGACCGATGTTCGGGTTTTCCATGAACAGGTTGAGCGACTGGCTCTGGTCGATGTATGCGCCGCGCGCGGCGGCGAGGTCGATCAAGGCCTTCTGCGGCAGTTCCCAGGTGGTGCGGTACACCGAGCGCAGTTCGGCGGGAATGGCGGCAATGCCCTGCACCGAGCCCTCGGCCAGCTTGATCTGGTCGCGGATTTCCGCGGTCCACAGGCCCAGCGTTTTCAGTTCCTCGACGAGGTAGCGGTTCACCACGAGGAAGTCCCCCGAGAGCGTCTCGCGCTTGAACAGGTTCGACACCTGCGGCTCGATACACTCGTAGCAGCCGGCGATGGAGGCGATCGTCGCCGTGGGTGCGATGGCGATCAGCAGCGAGTTGCGCAGCCCCTTCGCCTTGATCTTGTCGCGCAGGTCGGCCCAGCGGGTGTCCTTTCCGTTAGGCGTGGCAGCGAGCCAGTAGTCGAACTGCAGTTCGCCGTTCGCGGCGCGGGTCTCCTCGAAGCCCGGATGCGCGCCGTCACGTTCGGCGATCTCGTTGGACATCGACAGCGCGTGGAAGTAGATCTCCTCGGCGATGCGCGTGGAGAGCACGCGGGCCTCGTCCGAATCGAACGGCAGGCGCAGCTTGAAGAAGACGTCCTGCAGGCCCATCACGCCCAGCCCGACAGGGCGCCACTTCATGTTCGCCGTCTTCGCCGTGGCGATGGGATAGAAATTGAGATCGATCACGCGGTTGAGCTGGCGCACCGCGGTGCGCACCGTCGAAGCCAGTTTGTCGTAGTCGAATTGCCCGTCCACCACATGGCGGGCGAGGTTGATCGAGCCGAGGTTGCATACCGCGGTCTCGTTCTCGCTGGTGACCTCGAGGATCTCGGTGCACAGGTTCGAGAGGTGGATGACGTTCTGCGGCAGCGCCGTCTGGTTGCTGGTGGCGTTGGAGCGGTCCTTGAAGGTCATCCAGCCGTTGCCGGTCTGTGCGAGCGAACGCAGCATGCGCGCATAGAGTTCGCGTGCCTTGATCGTCTTCGCGGCCAGGCCGTCGGCTTCGGCCTTCTCGTAGGCGGCGTCGAACGCGGCGCCCCAGGTGTCGACGAAATGCGGCACGATCTTCGGATCGAACAGCGACCAGTCGCCGTCGGACTCCACGCGGCGCATGAACAGGTCCGGCACCCAGTTGGCGAGATTGAGGTTGTGCGTGCGGCGCGCGTCGTCGCCGGTGTTCTCGCGCAGCTCGAGGAATTCCTCGATATCGGCGTGCCACGACTCCAGGTACACGCAGGCCGCGCCCTTGCGCTTGCCGCCCTGGTTCACCGCGGCGACCGACGCGTCGAGCGTCTTCAGCCAGGGCACCAGGCCGTTGGAGTGCCCGTTGGTGCCCTTGATGAGCGAGCCGCGCGAACGGATGCGCGAGTAGGCCAGGCCGATGCCGCCGGCGAACTTCGACAGCTGGGCCACGTCGCCGTACTTGGCGTAGATCGACTCCAGCGCGTCCTGCGGCGAGTCGAGCAGGAAGCAGGAGGACAACTGCTCGTGTGCCGTGCCGGCGTTGAACAGCGTCGGCGAGCTGGCCAGGTATTCCAGCGACGAGAGCATGCGGTACAGCTCCAGCGTCTCGGCCACGTCGTTGCCGCCGAGGGCGCAGGCGATGCGCATGAAGAAGTACTGCGGCGTCTCGATCACGAAGCGCTTCATCGGGTGGCGCAGCAGGTAACGGTCGTAGACCGTGCGCAGGCCGAAATACTCGAAGCGGCGCGAGGCGGCCAGGTCGATCGCGTCGTTGAGCTTGCGGGCATTCACCTGCACGAAGTCGCGCAGGCGCTCGTTGAGGATGCCGAGGTCGAAGCCCGTGGCGATCGATTGCGAGAAGGAATGGATGTCCTGGCCGGACACTTCCTTGTCGATGAAGGCGGCGAGCAGGCGCGCGGCGAGTTGGCCGTATTCCGGTTCCTCGGCGGTCAGCGCCGCGGCCGTGCGGATGGAGAGCTGGTCGAGCTCCTGCGTGGAAGCGCCGTCGTACAGGCCACCGATGGTCTTCAGCGCCACGCGCATCGGATCGACGGCATAGAGGCCATCGGCGCTGCGCGTGACCGCGCGCACGATCTTGTTCACGTCGACCGTTTCCTGGCCGCCGTTGCGCTTGGTCACGCGCATCTGTCCCGGATTGTGCGGGGGCGTGAGGGCGAAGGCGGGCGGTGCGTCGTTGCGGTAGCCCGCGGCGGGTGCTTTGTCGGTGCTGCTGGCGGAGGTGGAAGTGGCGGCGGCCTCGGCCGTCTCGGTGCGCTCGCGCGCGGCGGAATCCATCGTGGTCATCGTGTGGCGTGCCCCAGGGCCAGGTTCAAACTCCCGTTCCCTCGGACGGGGCTCGAAGCGGCGGCGACACGGGACAGGCCGGGACGGAGCGCGCGGAAGCGGCTCCGGTCCGCGACGTGCTTCCCCGCGGAAGCCGTCACTGCAATCGGCACCGATCAGGCACCGACTGCTGGCAGGTCTTCGGACTCGTGGACAGGGGCCGGAGGGCCTTGCCTACCCGTCGCTTCCCAGCCGCGGAGGGCCAGTGCATTGAACGGGATCGTTTCCACTTACCGCTGCGGGGCAGTTCCGGATTCGCACCGGATTCCCTATTAAGTCCGACGGGCAGTCGCGCCTCTCCGGACACCAGCACGACACACGATATAGGTCGCAAGGAGGCCGGTCAACACTATATGTAGTGACCTGAACGGCGTGAAAGACCTCTACACCAAGTCCACGCGGTTACGAGGATAGAATCGGCGCCCACCAGACCCACCTACCCAAAGGCCAATGCTGCCACCATCCAACGAGGAACCCGCCGCGCTCACCCAGGACCAGCTGCGCCAAGCGCAGAAGATGGATGCCATCGGCAAGCTCACGGGTGGAGTCGCTCACGATTTCAACAACTTGCTGCAAGTCATCAGCGGCAACCTGCAATTGCTCGCGTCCGACGTGGCCGGCAATCCGCGCGCCGAACGGCGCCTCGCCAACGCGATGGCCGGCGTCACCCGCGGCACCAAGCTCGCGGCGCAGCTGCTGGCCTTCGGCCGCCGCCAGCCGCTCGCGCCCAAGGTCGTGAACATCGGGCGCTTCGTCCGCGACATGGACGACCTCCTGCGCCGTACGCTGGGCGAAGAAATCGAGGTGGAAACGGTGGTGGCCGGCGGGCTGTGGAACACGCTGGTCGACCCGGGCAACGTCGAGAACGCCCTGCTGAACCTGGCCATCAACGCCCGCGACGCGATGGAAGGCCGGGGCCGGCTGACGATCGAAGCGGGCAACGCCCTCCTCGATACCACCTACGCCTCCGCGCACGGCGACCTGCGGCCGGGCCAGTACGTGATGATCGCCGTGACCGATACCGGCAGCGGTATCTCCCCCGACATCATCGACCAGGTCTTCGAGCCGTTCTTCACCACCAAGCCGGAAGGTCAGGGTACCGGCCTGGGCTTGTCGATGGTGTACGGCTTCGTGAAGCAGTCCGGCGGTCACGTGAAGCTCTACAGCGAGCCGGGGCACGGCACCACGGTGAAGATCTACCTGCCTCGTTCGACGCAGAGCGAGGATCGCGTGGTCGATCTCGAGGAAGAAGAGCTTCGCGGCGGCGACGAGACGATCCTCGTGGTGGAGGACGATGATGCCGTGCGCGATACCGTGGTGGCCATGCTTGGCGATCTCGGTTACCGCGTGCTGAAGGCGCGCGATGCGGAAAGCGCGTTGTCGATCATCGAAAGCGGCATGCCCATCGACCTGCTGTTCACCGACGTGGTGATGCCAGGCCGGCTGCGCAGCCCCGAACTGGCGCGCAAGGCCGTGGAGCGGCAACCCGGTATCGCGGTGCTGTTCACCTCGGGCTATACCGAGAACGCGATCGTCCATGGCGGCCGCCTGGACGAGGGCGTCGAGCTGCTGAGCAAGCCGTACTCGCGCGACCAGCTCGCCCGCCGCGTGCGCCAGCTCCTCGCGGAGCGCGCCCGCAAGGTCGCCGCTCCCGCCGCGGCCCCGGCTCCGGCAGCGCAACCGCCAAGGCCGCTGCGCGTGCTCGTCGTGGAGGACGATGCGCTCATCCGCATGTCGATCAGCGAGATGCTGGAAAGCCGCGGCCACATCGCCTTCGAAGCCGGCGACGGCAACGAGGCTCTGCGCGTGCATGCCGCGCAGCCCATCGATGTCCTGCTCGCCGACGTAGGTCTGCCCGGGATGAACGGCGTGGAGGTCGCGGCGAAACTGCGCGAGATTCAGCCGGACCTCCCGGTGCTCTACGCCACCGGCGACCACACCGCGAACGGCGTGCAGCGCGACGGGCGCACGGCGATCATCGTGAAGCCTTACGGTGTGGTCGACCTGATGGAAGCCATCGGCCGCGTCGCGCGGGGCTAGGGCAATACGGGCTAGGGCAACATGTGCCCGCCCGTGACGCCGTACGTCTCGCCGGTGATGAAACTCGCCTCCTGGCTGGCCAGGAGCACGTACACCGGCGCGCATTCCACCGGCTGGCCCGGGCGCCCCAGCGGCACGTTCTTGCCGAATTCCACCACCTTGTCCTGCGGCTGGCCGCCACTGGGCTGTAGCGGGGTCCAGACGGGACCGGGCGCCACCGCGTTCACGCGGATGCCTTTCTCCGCGGCCTGCTTCGCCAGCGATTTCGTGAACGCCACGATGGCGGCCTTGGTCGGCGCGTAGTCGAGGAGGATGTCGGAGGGCTCGTACGCCTGGATCGAAGCGGTATTGATGATCGCCGCGCCGGGCGGCATGTGCCGCATCGCCTCCTTGGTGAGCCAGAAGAGCGCGAAGACGTTCGTACGGAACGTGGCCTCGAACGCTTCGCTGTCGAGTTCCTCGATGGATTTGGCGAATTGCTGGCGCCCGGCCACGTTGGCGAGCAAGTCGAGTCCGCCCAGCTCCTTCACCGCCTTCGTCACCAGGTCTTTGCAGAACGCCTCGTCCTTCAGGTCGCCGGGAATGCCCACGATCTTGCAGCCTTCATCGGTGAGGAGGGCGATGACTTCGTCGGCGTCCTTCTGCTCCGACGGCAGGTAGTTGATGACCACGTCGGCGCCTTCGCGTGCGAAGGCGATCGCCGCGGCGCGGCCGATGCCGGAGTCGCCGCCGGTCACCAGTGCTTTGCGGCCCTGCAGGCGGCCATTGCCGCGATAGCTGGTCTCACCATGGTCCGGCTTCGGCACCATTTCCCTGGCGAGGCCAGGGGCGGGCTGCGGCTGCTTCGCGAATTCCGGCCGAGGGTACTGCGTGCGCGGGTCGCGCATGGCGTACGGGTCTTTGCTTGCGGCGTTGGCCATGGGGAAGGTCCTCGTTGCGGGAGAGAGTGGCCTTCCTGTTTACGGAGCGGGGCGTCCATGTCCCGTCCACGCTATGTCACGTCAGTGGCCCATGCCGATCATCTTCTGGCCCTGCTTGAGCACCGCGTCACACGCCTTGCGGGTCAGTTGCGCCTTCAGGTCGCCGGCCCCGCCGTCCTCTCCTGCGGGACCCGCGCCGGAGATATCGAGGGTCTTGCCGTTGCCGGATTTCAGCAGGCCCCGTGCACCATCGAGATATCCCTTGTCCTGCGTGGCGACCGTCCTCGACTTGGCGCCCGTGCTGCCGAGCAACTGGTCCTTGATGCCGGCCACGTTGCCGCCGCTCAGGTAGTTGTTGGCCATGCAGTACTGCAGGATGCCGGCGGCATTGCTCGCCGTGCCGGAGGTGAGCGAGCTGCCGCCACCCATGAGGCCCTTCAGGCTGTCGAGCTGCACGGCGGAGACGGGCGTGGCGGTCACGGCCGTGGCGAGGGCGATACCGGCGATCAAGGTCTTCATGACAGGCTCCGGGTTTCAGGGTGGGAGAGGGATAACGCCTGCGGCGTTATCCGGATGTAAGGGCGGGGCTGGCCTCCGCGTTATGCTCGGTTTCGTCATGCCCGAAGCAAAGGCCGTTCCATTGTACCCACGCCGTCTTCTCGCCTGCGCACTGCTGTGCGCCGTCCCGTTCGCCCATGCGGCCGTCACTGTCGACTCGCTGCGCGTCGAGCGCAGCGAAGAATCCATGTACGTCGACGTGGCGAAGCCCCGGTTTTCCTGGGTCGTCCATAGCGATACCAATGGCACCGTCCAGACCGGATACCGCATCGTCGTATCCCTGCATGATGCTGCCGTATGGGACAGCGGACCGGTCGACAGCGCCCGCTCCTTCGATATCGCGTACGGCGGTCCGCCACTGGTTCCCGGCCAGCGCTACGACTGGCGCGTGGAGGTACGCACTCCGGACGGCGCTGCCGGATCCTCGTCGCGCTTCGACACCGCGCTGGACCATGCCGGCTGGCGCCACGCGCGGTGGATAGGCAAGGGCGACGACACGCTCCCTGCACCGCTGTTGCGCAAGTCGTTCCGCGTCGACGGCAAGATCGCGCACGCCATGCTCTATGTCGCCGCCGGCGGCTACGCCGATCTTTCCATCGACGGCAAGCCGGTCAGCGATGCGGTGCTGGCGCCTGGCTTCACCGATTACGACAAGCGGGTGGAAGTCGTCGCGACCGAGGTGACGCTCGCACCCGGCGGCCACGAGCTCGGCGCGGAACTCGGGCGCGGCTTCTATGGCCTTACGAACCGGAACGTGTGGCATTGGGAAAGCGCGCCATGGCATGGCAGGCCACGGATGCGCGCCCTGCTGCACATCGAGTACGCGGACGGACGCACGCAGGATGTAATCAGCGACGCAAGCTGGCAGGTGGCGGAAGGGCCGACGCGGCGCGACGACCTGTACGCTGGCGAGACCTACGACGCTCGCCTTGCCACGCAGCTCGAGTGGAAGCCGGCAACCGAACTCCCGGCCCCCCGCGGCCGGTTGGTGGCGCAGACCGAGCAACCGATCCGCATCGTGGAGACGCTTGCCGCCGCGGCAGTGACCGAGCCGCGGCCAGGCACGTATGTATTCGCGTTCCCGCGCGTGATCGCCGGCTGGGCCGAATTCGACGTGGCGGGACCGGCCGGAACCACGATCGTTGCGCACTACGGGGAGAAGCTGCTCCCCGACGGCACGGTCGATGCCCGCGACGAGCATCACTATTTCAAGGATGGCTTCCAGACCGATTCGTTCACGCTTGCGGGCGCCCGGCTGCATTGGCATCCGCGTTTCTCGTACAAGGGATTCCGCTACGTGCAGGTGGATGGCTGGCCGGGCGGCAAGCCCGCGCTCGATGCCGTGCATGCGCAAGTGGTCCATACCGACGTGGCGGTGACCGGCCGCTTCGACAGCTCGAACGCACTGTTGAACTGGATTCACCGCGCCACGGTCGACACCATGCTCAACAACCTTTATGGGATCCCCACCGACACGCCGATGTACGAGAAGAACGGCTGGACGGGCGACGGCATGCTCGGCGCGGACATGTTCCTGCGCAACTTCGACGCCGGCCGCCTCTTAGCCAAATGGCTGCGCGACATCGCCGATACGCGCAACGACGAAGGCGCGCCCTTGCTGATTGCACCGAATCCCGGCTGGGGCAAGGTTCGGGCACCCACCTGGCATTCGGCCTACGTGTTCATCCCCTGGTCGTTGTGGATGGCCACCGGCGACCGGCAGCCGATCGAGGAGCATATCGCCGGCATCGACCGTTACGTCGCGATGGAAGACGCGCGTTCACCCGGCGGTATCGCCGATACCGAGCTCGGCGACTGGGTGAGTCCCGAAACCGATCCCGGTGGCGAGAACGCACCCGAAGACAAGCGCGTCGCGGCAACCGCGTATCTCTACGGCATGCAGCGGCGGACGGCCGACATGTTGCGGCTGGTAGGGAACGACGCGCGTGCGGCATGGTTCGACCAGCGTGCCAACGTCGTGCGGGACGCGTTCAACACGCGCTTCCTCGACCGCGCGAACGCACGGTACCGGGGCGAAGGCGACAAGGGCTACCGGCAGGCACACAACCTCCTGGCGCTGTCCTTCGGCCTGGTGCCGGACGATCTCGCAGGCAAGGTGGCAGCCGGCATCGCCGCCGATGCGAAGGCACGCGGCGATCACCTCGACACCGGCGCCCTGGCGACGAAAATCATTCTTCCCGTGCTCACCGCCAGCGGTCATGCCGGTGAGGCCTGGGCCATCGCCACGCAGACGACTTTTCCCAGTTGGGGCTTCTGGCGCGCCAATGGCGCCACGAGCCTGTGGGAGCATTGGAAGCTGGCTTCGCGGTCGCGCGGCCACTACTTCCTCGGCACCATCGACGACTGGCTCTACGGGGACGTCGCGGGTCTGCGCCCGCTGGAAGCCGGCTGGCGGCGCTTCGAGGTCCGGCCCATGCTCACGGCCTTCCTGGACCGCGCCTCGGCGACGGTGACGACGCCCTATGGGGAGGCCTCGGTGAGTTGGCGAAAGGTCGCGGGAAAAGTAGAAGCGACCGTCGTGGTGCCGGTGGGAAGCGAAGCGGTGGTACGCCTTCCAGGCGCGCCGGACCAGGTCGTGACCTCCGGCCGGCACCGTCTCTCCTCGTAAAGTCTTGCTGTTTTCTGCCGTTACAGCCATCACGGGGGCAATACTGAGGGTGATGGCGATGTCGGCGGTGCTGAACTGGTTCGGCCGCACGCGGCTGAATACGCGCGTGTGGATGGTGATGACGGTCGTCGTGCTGGGCCTCCTGGCCCAGACGGTGATGTCGGGTGTGGAAAGCCGGCGCGTGCAGATGCGCCGGCTGGAAGATACGCTCGCGCAGCATGTCGCGGCGGCCGCTGCGATCGCGGAGTCCTTCCGCCTGCGTGCCGAGAAGGGCGAGATGAGCGTCGACAAGGCCAGGGCCGAGGCGCTCCAGGACATCGAGGCGATGCGCTGGGCCGAAGGCTCCGGCTATGTGTTCGCCTTCGATTCGTCGTTGAGGATGCGCATGCATCCGCTGCGCCATGCCGACATCGGCAAGGACATCCGCGACGACGTCGACGGCAAGGGTTTCCATCATTACGAGGCGATGCTGGCCGCCGACGGCAAACAAGGCCATGGCATGACGCGCTACACGCAGATCATGCCCAAGACGAAGGAACTGAGGGACAAGATCAGCTACTCCACCTGGTACAAGCCCTGGGATCTCCATTTCGTATCCGGCGCGTACTTCGAGGACATCGATGCCAACTTCGAGGCGCAGCTGAAGAGCGATCTCCTGAAGTCGGGGCTCATCGCGCTGCTTGCGTTGTTCATCGTGTGGTTCTCCATGAGCAGCATCCGCGCGACGGTCGGCGGCGAACCGCGGGACGCCGTGGTCATCGCGGGCCGCATCGCCGGCGGCGACCTTCGTGCCGACGGCTCCGCGGCTTACACGCCGGAAAGCCTGCTTGGCGCGCTGGAACGCATGCGCGGCACGCTGGCCTCCATCGTGGCCGAGGTACAGCAGGGCGCGCACGTGGTTTCCACCACGTCGGGCGAGATCGCCCGGGGCAATGACGACCTCTCCCATCGTACGCAGGAGCAGGCCTCGAGCCTCGAAGAAACCGCCGCGTCGATGGAAGAGATGACCGCCACCGTCCGCCAGAACGCCGACAACGCCCTGGCGGCGGACCGGCTGTCGCGCCACGCGCGCGGCGAGGCGGAGAAGGGTGGATCGGTCGTCGCCCAGGCCATGGGCGCCATGCAGCAGATCGGCGATTCGAGCCGCCGCATCGGCGACATCGTCGGCCTCATCGACGACATCGCTTTCCAGACCAACCTGCTGGCGCTGAATGCGGCAGTGGAAGCGGCCCGTGCCGGCGAGCAGGGCCGCGGTTTCGCCGTCGTGGCGGCCGAAGTGCGCCGCCTGGCACAGTCCAGCGCCGCGGCCTCGCGCGAGATCAAGGGCCTCATCGCCGAAAGCAGCGAACGCGTCGAGGCGGGGACCGCGCTGGTGGAGCAATCGTCGCTCGCCTTGCGCGACATCGTCGACAGCGTGAAGAAGGTGACCGACATCGTCGCGGAGATCGCCGCGGCCAGTGCCGAGCAATCGTCGGGCGTCGACCAGGTGAACCTCGCGATCGCGCAGATCGACCAGGTGACGCAGGAGAACGCGGCGCTGGTGGAAGAAGCCGCCGCCGCGGCGAAATCGATGCAGGACCAGGCGAAGTCGCTGCGCGAGCAGGTGGCGTTCTTCACCGTCGACGACGATGGGAAGGCGCAGGAAGTTGCGGATCGCGCGGCGCACGACCTGAAGTTCGGTCACCGGACCGCTGCGACGACCGCCGCGCCTGCCTGGGCCGAATTTGCCTGACACGCGCAGGTATCGACCGTGACTTCACGGCGGTCTGGACACTCTAGGTGAGCACGGGAAGACCCGTAGCTCACCTGGGAGTCCATCGTGGGGCGTGTGAGGCGACATCATCCGGCGACGTTGTTCACTGCGTTCCTGTTCACGCTCGTCGGTGCCGCGACCTTGCTCGGTGGCATCAAGCTCGTCGGCCTCGATGGCTCCGCCTATTACCTCGTCGCCGGTGCGATCACCGTCGTGGTGGCCGCGCTTCTGCTGTTCCGCATGCGCGCGGCGGTTCCGCTCTACGGCCTGCTCCTGATCGGAACGGCGGCGTGGTCGGTATGGGAAGTCGGCCTCGACTGGTGGCAACTCCTGCCGCGCCTCGACCTGTGGTTCGCGCTCGGCCTTTGGCTGGCGCTGCCCTGGCCGCGGCGAGGGCTCCATCGCGACCGCATCTACGAGACCTCGCGCCGTACCGGAGGCGCTTTCCTGCTTGCCTCGCTCTTCGTCGTCGCGCTCGTCGGCCTCGCGGGTGCGCTGCACCCCGAGCGCGACCTGCCAGGCGAACTGCCGATGGGGGCGCTCGCGAACCCCCAGGGCGATCATGCGTGGCGTCCCGATGGCGACTGGACGGACTATGGCGGCTCCTCCTATGGGCAGCGCTATTCGCCGCTGAAGCAGATCACGCCCGATAACGTCGGCCGGCTGCAGGTCGCGTGGACGTTCCGGACGGGCGACCTGCCGGGGCCCGACGATCCCACCGAAACGACAGCGGAAAACACGCCGCTGAAGATCGGCGACACGCTCTACCTCTGCACCCCGCACAGCAAGGTCATCGCGGTGGACGCGGCTACGGGCCAGAAGCGCTGGGAGTTCGACCCGAAGATCCAGAGCCCCGTAGGTTTCAAGCACTGGGAGCACATGACCTGCCGCGGCGTGTCCTACCACGACGATGCAAGGTACGCGTCCGCGGCCGCTCCGGCTTCCACCCCTGCCGTATGTCCGCGCCGGTTGTTCCTGCCGACGGCCGATGCGCGCCTGATCGCCATCGATGCGGATTCCGGCCGGCCCTGCGGCGACTTCGGCAACGGCGGCACGGTCGACCTGCGCGCGAACCTCGGCCCCTTCACGCCGGGTGGCTACTACGCCACGTCACCGCCGGCGGTCACGAAAGACCTGGTGATCATCAGCGGCCACGTCACCGACAACGAATCGACGAACGAACCGTCGGGCGTGGTCCGCGCGTTCGACGTGCACGACGGCCACCTCGTGTGGAACTGGGATCCCGGCAATCCCGATGCGACGGAACCCATCGCGCCGGGAGCGTTCTACACGCGCAACTCGCCGAACGTATGGTCGGTCTTCAGCGTCGACGAGGATCTGGGCCTCGTCTACCTGCCGATGGGCAACGAGACGCCCGATCAGTTCGCCGGGCAGCGCAAGCCCATGTCCGAAAAGTACGGTGCCGGGATCGTGGCGCTGGACGTGGCGACCGGCAAGGTGAAGTGGAACTACCAGTTCACCCATCACGATCTGTGGGACATGGACATCGGCGGCCAGCCGACGCTCATGGATCTGCAGACGGCGGAGGGGATGAAGCCTGCGCTGCTCGCGTCGACCAAGCAGGGCAGCGTCTATGTGCTCGACCGCCGCGACGGCACGCCGATCGTCCCCATCCGCGAAGTGCCGCGCCCGCAGGGTGCGGTGCCGGGCGACCATACCGCGCCGACCCAGCCGCTCTCCGACCTCAATTTCGCGCCTCCAGACCTCCACGAGAAGGACATGTGGGGAACGACGCCGCTCGACCAGCTGTGGTGCCGCGTGCGTTTCCGCTCCCTGCGCTACGACGGCATGTTTACGCCGCCGTCGGAGCAGGGTTCGCTTGTGTTTCCGGGCAATTTCGGCGTATTCGACTGGGGCGGCGTCTCGGTCGATCCCGCGCGCCAGCTCATGCTGATCAATCCCAGCTACATGGCTTTCCAGTCGCGGCTGATCCCGCAGGCGAAGCTAGAGAAGATGGAACTGAGTCCGGCGAAGAGCGAAATGGAAGGCGTGAAGAAAGCGGCGGGCATACCCTATGCCATCGAGCTCTCGGCCTTCCTTTCGCCGCTGGGTATTCCCTGCCAGGCACCGCCGTGGGGCTATGTGGCAGGCGTCGACCTGCGCAGCATGAAGATGATGTGGCGGCACAAGAACGGCACCATCGTCGACAGCGCGCCGCTGCCGATTCCGATGCCTCTGGGTGTGCCGAGCATGGGCGGCATGGTGACGACGGCGGGTGGCGTCACCTTCCTGTCGGGCACGCTCGACTACTACATCCGCGGCTACGACGTGCGTACGGGCCGCAGGCTGTGGCAGGCGCGCCTGCCCGCGGGCGGCCAGGCCACGCCGATGAGCTATGCCGACAGGACCGGGCGCCAGTACATCCTGGTGACGGCCGGCGGCCATGGCTCCCTGGGGACGAAGCAGGGCGATTGGGTGATCGCCTACGCGCTGCCCAAATAACCCTCAGGCTGTCTTCTTGGGGTCCGGAAGCAGCGCCGCCAGCAACCCGATCGCCGGCAGGAATGCGCAGATCGAATACACCGACTCGATGCCGATGTGGTCGGCCAGTTCGCCGAGCACCGCGGCGCCGAGGCCGCCCATGCCGAACGAGAAGCCGAAGAACAGGCCGGAGATCATCCCGACCTTCCCCGGTACCAGTTCCTGCGCGAACACCACGATCGCCGGGAAAGCGGAAGCCAGGATCAGCCCGATGGCGATCGCCAGCGGCGCCGTCCATAACAGGTTGGCGTGCGGCAGCAGCAAGGTGAACGGAAGCGCGCCGAGGATCGAGAACCAGATGACATGCTTGCGGCCGAAGCGATCGCCCAGCGGTCCACCGAGGATCGTGCCGACCGCCACGGCGCCGAGGAACGCGAACAGGTAGTACTGCGCGCTTTCCACCGATACGCCGAAGCGATGGATCAGGTAGAAGGTGAAGTAGCTCGTCAGGCTCGCGAGGTACACGTACTTCGAGAAGATCAGCGCGAGCAGCACGGCGATGCCACGCCGCGCTTCCGCACTGGCCGGCACGGCGTCGTGCTGCGTGCCGCCGCCCGTTTTCAGGCGCGGCAGGCCGTGATGTCGATACCACTGGCTGACGTTCCACAGCACCGCGCAGGAAAGCAGCGCGAGCAGGGCGAAGAAGGCCAGGCTCGACTGGCCCCAGCGCACGACGACGAGCGCCGCGGCCAGCGGCCCGAGTGCCTGGCCGGCGTTGCCGCCCACCTGGAACAACGACTGCGCGAGGCCGTGTCGCCCGCCGGACGCCATGCGCGCGACGCGCGACGATTCCGGATGGAACACCGACGAGCCCATGCCGAGCAGGGCCGCGCCGACGAGCAGGATCGGATACGCGTGCGCCTTCGAGAGGACCAGCAGGCCCGCGAGCGAGAACAGCGTCCCCGCGGGCAGCGCGAGCGGCGTCGGGCGCCGGTCCGCGTACAGCCCCACGAGCGGCTGCAGGATCGACGCCGTGATCTGGTAGGTGAGGGTGATGAGGCCGATCTGGCCGAAGTCGAGCTGGAAGTCCGTTTTCAATCCCGGATAGATCGCCGGTAGCAGCGACTGCATCATGTCGTTGAGCAGGTGGCAGAAGCTGATCGCGAAGATCACGCCGAAGACGGTCGTGTCCGCGCGACGGCCGTCCAGCGCCGCGTCGACGGGGGCTTGCATGGGGCATTCCTGGGGCTTGGGGAGCCAATATGAGAACACGCGACGGACGACGAGGCCACTGCCTCCCTATCCGGTGCACTCAGCGCGGATGATGCATTCCACGATGTCGGCCGGCGGCGGCCCGATGTCGACGCGGAGGGCCTCGTCCCCGGCGGGCTCCTCCAGCGCCGCCAGCTGGCTGTCGAGCAGCCCCGGGTCGAAGAAGTGTCCGCCGCGCCCGCCCAGCCGCTCGGCCAGCAGGTCACGAGGACCGCGCAGGTACACGAAACGCACGTCGTCGTGGCCGGATCGCAGGAAATCGCGGTACCGCCGCTTCAAGGCGGAACAGGCGAGTACCAGCGATTCGCCGGCTGCGCGGCGCCGATCCATCTCGGCCACGATGGCAGCGAGCCAGGGCCAGCGGTCGGCATCGTCGAGCGGCACGCCGCGGGCCATCTTGTCGCGGTTGGCTTGCGGATGCAGGCTGTCGCCGTCCACGAAGGGCTGGCCCAGCCGCGTGGCCAGCGCCTCGCCGATTGTGCTCTTGCCGCTGCCGGAGACGCCCATGACGATGGTGATCATGCGCTGCAGCTTGCCGCGAAGCAGGCCACTGAACCATGAACGGCATCGTTTACCATTAGCCCATGGACATCATCGACCTGCGCAGCGACACCGTCACCCGGCCCACCGACGCCATGCGCGAGGCGATGCTCCGCGCACCCGTGGGCGACGACGTATACGGCGAGGATCCCACCGTCAACACCTTGCAGGAACGCCTGGCCGCCGACCTCGGTTTCGGCGCGGCGCTGTTCGTGCCGACCGGCACGCAGAGCAACCTGCTTGCGCTCATGAGCCATTGCGAGCGCGGCGACGAATACATCGTGGGCGCGGATGCGCATACCTATCGCTTCGAAGGCGGCGGCGCCGCGGTGCTGGGCTCGATCCAGCCGCAGCCGATTCCGCAGGACGCCGATGGCACGCTGCCGCTGGACAAGGTCGAGGCATCGATCAAGCCGGTTGATCCGCATTTCGCCCGCACGCGCCTCCTGGCGCTCGAGAACACCTGGCATGGCCGGCCGCTGCCGTTCGACTACCTGGCCACGGCGCGCGAAGTCGCGACCCGCCGCGGCCTCGGCTTCCACCTCGACGGCGCGCGCCTGTACAACGCGGCCATCGCCTATGGCCGCACGGCTCGCGACGTGGCCGCACCGTTCGACAGCGTGTCGGTGTGCCTGTCCAAGGGGCTGGGCGCCCCGGTCGGTTCGGTGTTGCTGGGCGATGCCGCGCTGATCGAGCGTGCGCGGCGGTGGCGCAAGGTGGCCGGTGGCGGCTGGCGGCAGGCCGGCATGCTCGCCGCCGCGGCCATGTACGCGCTGGACCATCACGTGGAACGGCTGGCCGACGATCACGCGCGCGCCGCGCGCCTCGCGGACGGTCTGCGCAAGGTCGACGGCCTCGAGGTGAAGGGCTGCCACACGAACATGGTGTTCGTGGACGTGCCGGCGGCGCGCCTGAAGGATCTCGCCACGCATATGACGGCGCACGGCGTGAAGCTCAGCATCGGTTACCTGCCGTCGATCCGCATGGTGACCCATCTGGACATCGACGATGCGGCGATCGAGCGGACGATCGCTGCCTTTGCATCGTTTTCCTATTGATGTAGGAGCGCGCCCTGCGCGCGACATGTTTTGAGGCCGTGACTCGGAGCTGACGCGCCAGCTTAGGGACAGGCGCGAAAAGATGTCGCGCGCAGGGCGCGCTCCTACGGGCGCGGGGCCATGAGCTTGCGTTGCAGCGAGTAGAGGATGGCGGCATCCGTCGTGTCGAGCGGGGCGTCGCCCTCCATCGCGCGGTAGTGGCGGTGGAACGCGGCGATGGCCGTGCGCGGGTTGGAAACGTTGTACCCGACGAGCCGCATGGCCGCGAGGCTGTCGAAGCCCGGCGGCGCGGGAATCAGCACGGCATCGGGCCACAGGCCGAACCCGTAACTCGCCAGCGTGGCCCATGGGAACAGGGCGCTGGGGTCGTCCTTGCGGCCCGGTGCGATGTCGCCATGCCCGACCACTGCCTCGCGTGGAATGCCAAGACGCGACGTGAGGTCCGCGAGCAGCTTCACCAGCGACTGGATCTGCGGCTGGGTGAAGGGCGAATGCCCGTCGTTGTCGATCTCGATGCCGATGGACGACGAATTGAGGTCGGTCATCCCGGCCCAGCTCGAGGCACCGGCGTGCCAGGCGCGATCGCCGTCGTCCACCAGCTGGTCGATACGGCCATCGGCTTCCACCAGGTAGTGGGCGCTGACCTGGCCCTCGCTGTTGCGCGTGCTGAGTACGCGCAGCGATTCCTGCGCGTTGCCGATCGAAGTGTGGTGCAGCACGATGATCTGGGCCTTGCGCGCGTTGTAGTTCGGCGAAGGCGTCCAGTGGGCCAGGGGACTGCGCTGAGGCGGAACGCGCGGCGCGGTGGCGCAGCCGGCGAGCGCGGCCAACGCCGTCGCGGCCGCCACGACGCAAAGCCCGCGCAGGGTGACGGCGCGCCCCGTCATTCGACGCGAAAGTCGCTGCTGGTGATGACCCAGGCGATCTCGTCGCCCACGTCGCCCGTATCGTTGAGCGAGGCCACCACGATCTGCAGATCGACGCAGTCGTGGCCCTCCGAGAGCCACTCGGTCTTTTCCAGGGCCATGCCGCTGCCGTTCAGCGCAAGGCGCAGGGATTCGAGGTCGGTGGCCAGCAGCTCGATGCCTTCGTGGACCAGATGGCCGCCGAGGACCTCGATGTCGCACAGCTTGTCATCGAGGAAACGGAGGCGAAGCCATTCCGAACCGTCGCGGCCGAGGTACTCGTCCTCGTCGTCCCACATGGAATCCCCATTTGGCTTCGCCCAGCCGAGCGCCTGGCGCAGCCTGGCGCGTGGCATCCCGAAGAAGATGTCGGTGTCGTCGCGACGAATGCCTCGACCGGGGACCAGCTCGCATTGTTCCATGGCGTACCTCGTCAGATGGCGCGGGAGACGTGTCCCTAAAGCATGACGGTAGAAGGATGCGACGGAACAGCCGGTTCCGTCCACGTCACTTCAGCGTTTATGGTCACGGCCCAGGTAGTCCTCGCTCTGCATTTCAATGAGACGCGATTCGGTGCGGCCGAACTCCGCCCGGAGCTTCTTGCCGTCGTACAGCTCGGTGATCGGGGCGGCTGCCGACAATACCAGTTTCACGTGCCGGTCGTAGAACTCGTCGACCAGGAGGACGAAACGCTTGGCCTCGTTCTCGGTGTAGATGGTGAACTGCGGCACGTTGGAAATGACCACCATCGGATACGCCTTCGCCAGTTCGATGTAGTCGGCGACGGCGCGCGGGCCTTCGCACAACGCGGCGAAGTCGAACCATACGATGTTGTCCGCGCGCTTGCGCACCGGTACGTCGCGACCCTGCAGGTGGATCGTGCCGTCTTCGACGATCGTGCCCTGGGCCTGTCCGGTAAAGATCCGGGAGAGCGAACGCTCGGCTTCCAGGCCCGGCGGCACGAGGTACACGGGCGCCTGGCTCAGTGCGCGCAGGCGCCAGTCGTGCGGCGAGACCATCTCGTGGACGACGCAATGTTTCTCGATGGCGGCAATGGCCGGCAGGAAGCGGGCCCGCTGCAGTCCATCCTTGTACAGGCCGCCGGGCGGCGTGTTCGACGTGGTGACGAGGCTGACGCCGCGGGCGAAGAGGCCTTCGAGCAGGCCGGCGAGGATCATGGCGTCCCCGATGTCGGAGACGAGGAACTCGTCCAGGCACAGCACGCGGCATTTCGCGGCGAGGCGCTCGGCCACGTCGTCGAGCGGATTCTGCCGGTCGCCGAGTTCGCGCAGCATCGCGTGCACTTCCAGCATGAAGCGATGGAAGTGCCGGCGCAGGGCGAGGCCCGGCGACAGGCTCGACACGAACAGGTCCATGAGAAAGGTCTTGCCACGGCCCACGCTGCCCCAGAGATAGAGGCCGGGCACGGTCTTGCGCTGCTCGTTGCCGAGCATGGTGCGCAGCCGGGCGAACAAGCCGCCGTTGCCGGGCTCCGCCGTGCACAGCGCGGCATGCAGCCGGTCGAACTCGGCGATCACCGGCAACTGGGCCGGATCGGATTCCCAGCGGTGGCCAGCGATGCCGTCCCGGTAACGTTCGCCGGGACTCGCTTCCGTGCAGCTCATACGTTGCGCGGTCCCGGCAGCCAGTCCTTCACGGCGTTCTTGATCACGCCGCGCAGATCCATGAGCCGGCGATGGAAGAAATGGCTCGTGTCTTCCATCCTCACCAGGTGCGGGCGGTTCGCTTCGGGAAGGCCTTCCACCCAGTCGTAGACCGCCTGCGGTTCCACGATCTCGTCCGCATCGCCCATCACCACGAGCCAGGGGCAGGAGGGCAGTTCCACCTGCGAGAAGTCCCAGCCGCGGCCTGCGGCGGGCGGCGCAATGCTCACCAGCGCATTGGCGCCGAGCTTCACGGCGTTGCGCAGGGTCACGTAGCTGCCAAAGGAGAAGCCGGCCAGCCACAGCGCGGCGCCGGGGCGCGTCTTGCGCACCCAGGCGACCACCGCCGCGAGGTCCTCGCTCTCGCCCTGGCCGCTGTCGAAGGCGCCCTCGGACCGGCCGACGCCGCGGAAGTTGAAGATGACGGTGTCCAGGCCCGACTCGCGCAGCGAGCGCTCGATCATGGTCACCACCTTGTTATGCATGCTGCCGCCGTCGGTGGACAGCGGATGGCAGACCACGGCCACGCCATGGCGTGCGACATCGGCCGGAGCGGGCTTGGCCTCGCATTCCAGCTTGCCCGCGGGACCGGCGAGCGCGAAGCTCATGTTCTCGGCCGGAAACTGTTCCGGCGCTGCAGGTAGAAGATCGCTCATGTCCGCCATGATACCCGCTGACCGCTTCCCTCGCGGCGAGGCCACGCGATGAACGTGCTGGCGCACGCCCTCCTCGCGGGTGGCGACATGGCGCTTCGCCTCGGCGGGGCGATGGGCGATTTCGTCCATGGGACGCCGGACGAGGCGCTGCCGAAACGGGTGCGCGACGGCATCTACCTCCATCGTGCCATCGACACGTTCACGGACAGCCATCCCGAGGTGAGGGCGGCCCGCGAGCGCATGCCCGCGCCGTTCCGGCGCTATGCGGGCATCCTGCTGGATGTCTGGTTCGACCACCTCCTCGCACGCGACTTCGCGGCATGGAGCGACATGCCGCTCGGAGCGTTCTCGGAGGGTCTGCGCATGGAGCTGCATGCCGCGGAAGCGATGCTGCCCGAGGGGCTCAAGCGATTCCTTTCCTATATGGATCGCCACGACCTGCCGGCGGGCTATGCCAGGATCGAACGCGTGGAGGGCGCCCTTGCGGGCATCTCGCAGCGCTTGTCCCGGGCCAATCCCGTCGCCGACAGCGTGCCGGTCCTGCAGTCGCAGGCCACGGAACTCGAAAGAACTTTCGCCCGGTTCTTCCCCGATCTCCGGGCGTTCGCCGCCGCCCGCGCCGCGACCTTGTAGGAGCGCGCCTGCGCGCGACGGTTTTTCGCGAGGAGCGACAGGCCGTGTAGCTCAAGGCCCCAAAAGCTGTCGCGCGCAGGCGCGCTCCTACAAAGGAGGGCCCGGACGCGGCCAGCAAAAAGGCCGCGATCGCTCGCGGCCTTCCTTTGGGACATGACCGGCGGCTTACTTCGCCTGGTCGGCCATCCACTTCACCGTGTTGCTGACCTGCTCGTCGGTGAGGGCCGGGTTGCCGCCCTTCGCCGGCATGTGGTTGCCGTCCGGACCCGTGTAGCCCTCGATGGCGTGCTTGGTGAGGGTGGCCAGGCCTTCGGCGATACGCGAGGCCCAGGCGCCCTTGTCGCCGAGCTTCGGGGCCCCCGCCACGCCTGCGGTATGGCAGCTATGGCAGAGGTTGTCGTAGATGGTCTTGCCGTCGGTGCTGCCGCCGTAGGCGACCTGCGAGGCGGCGGCCTTGGCGGCGGCTTCCTGGGCGGCCAGCATCGCGGCGCGGCCCGTGTCGCCGGCATAAACGCCGCCGACGGGGGCGATCCGGGCCGCCGTGCGCTTGGCTACCGCCGGATCCTGTTCCTTCGGAATGTTGCTGTAGATGGCATAGGCGATGACCATCAGGACGAGGGCCAGGACACTCAGGCCGGCGGTCAGCCATGAGAACTGACGCATGAAGTTCTGGTCGGACTTGCTCGGAGAACCGCTCACGCATTGACTCCACTGATTTTGGGTGTGCCGTCCCCCTCCCCGGGATCCGGCGTGCCTGCCGGCCGCTACGCGGCGTCGAACCCAGCGAGTATAACGGAACCTCCGCGCGAGTCAGCGGTCTCGATTCCGCCGTCTGTAGGGGAGGGGCCGGGGGACATGTCGTCAGTCATGCCATACCCCTGTCAACCGGCATTGTTCAACTTCGTTCCCGTACACCTATATTGGCGCCGTCTATCATTGAGCCTTTGGGGGTATAAACCCCTGTGGCGCAGGGCGCATCGGACGGGATCGTAAGGCCGTCCGGCTATTCATCTGGGAGTGTTGCATGTCGCGTTTTTGGAAGATCGCGCTGGCGGTCATCGTGGTTCTGGTGATAGCGGGCATTTTTGTCGTCCCCCGCCTTGGCCACCATGCTGGCGACGCCAATGCACAGGGCAAGCCGAATGGGGAGGGCCAGGGCGACCAGCCGCCGGTGCCCGTGACCGTCGTTCCGGTCGCGTCGCAGGACGTGCCCGTCTACCTCACTGCCACCGGCACCGCCCAGGCGCGCAACTCCGTGGTCGTGCGCCCGCAGGTGGGCGGCCAGCTGATGAAGCTGAACTTCCAGGAAGGCCAGGAAGTGAAGAAGGGCGACGTGATCGCCGAGATCGATCCGCGCACGATCCAGTCGCAGTACGACCAGGCCATCGCGAAGCTGCGTCAGGACCAGGCCGCCGCCGCCACGGCGAAGAACAACCTGGAGCGTTCGCAGAACCTGGTCAGCAAGGGCGGCCAGCAGTACGTGTCCAAGCAGGACCTGGACAACCTGAAGAACACGCTCGACCAGGCCAACGCCACGGTGGTCGCCGACCAGGCCTCGATCCGCGCCTCGCAGGTGCAGCTCGGCTTCACCAAGGTGCTCGCGCCGATCGACGGCCTTGCCGGCATCCGCGCCGTGGACGTGGGCAATATCGTCTCCACGACGGACACGATCGTGACCCTCACCGAGGTCCACCCGATCTACGTGTCGTTCAACCTGCCCGAGAAGAACCTCGACCTGGTCCGCCAGTCCATGCGCGCAGACCCCGCCACGCCGCTGGAAGTGGATGCCCTCGATCGCGTCGACGCGCACGTGGTGGCCACCGGCAAGCTGGACGTCATCGACAACACCATCGACACCACCACGGGCACGTTCCGCCTGCGCGCGCTGTTCGACAATGAGAAGACCGAACTCTGGCCGGGCCAGTTCGTCAATGCGCAGGTCAAGGTCCGCACGGTGAAGGGCGGTCTCGTCGTGCCTGCGCAGGCGGTGCAACGCGGTCCCGACGGCGATTACGTCTACCTCGTGCAGGGCGACAACACGGTCAAGATGCAGCCCGTTGAAACCGCCAGCGAAGTGGGCGACAGCCATGTGCTGCTGAGCAAGGGCGTGAAGCTAGGCGAGAAGGTGGTCACCGAAGGCCAGTTCCGCCTGAAGCCGGGCTCGAAGGTGCAGCCGCTGGCCCCGGGCCAGGTGCCTGCCGCGCCCACGGCAGAGGAATTGCAGAAGGCGACCGCGAAGAAGGGCCGCCAGGGCGGCGGACGCCGCGGCGGCTGATAGCGCGCGGCGCGCCCGCCACGGGCGCGCCGCCCACGGACCGCAAGGTCCAGACACCAGGATCACAACGTGGGTTTTTCGACACTCTTCATCCGCCGGCCGATCGCCACGTCACTGCTCATGGTGGCGGTGCTGCTGCTTGGCATCCTCGGCTACCGCCAGTTGCCGGTGTCGGCGCTGCCGGAGATCGACGCCCCGAGCCTCGTCGTCACCACACAGTATCCCGGGGCCAGCGCCACCACGATGGCCGCGCTGGTCACCACCCCGCTGGAGCGCAATTTCGGCCAGATCTCCGGCCTCAACATGATGAGTTCCGACTCGTCGGCCGGCCTGTCGACGATCATCCTGCAGTTCAACATGGACCGCGACATCGACATCGCGGCGCAGGACGTGCAGGCCGCGATCAACCAGGCGCGCGGCACGCTGCCGAACAACCTGCCGTATCCGCCGGTATACAACCGCGTGAATCCGGCCGATGCGCCGATCATGACGCTGATGCTCACCTCGGACACCCGTCCGCTGCGCGACGTCAACAACTATGCCGATTCGATCCTGGCGCAGAAGCTCGCGCAGGTGCAGGGCGTGGGCCTGGTCTCGATCGCCGGCAACGTGCGTCCGGCCGTGCGCATCCAGGTGAATCCGGCGCAGCTGGCCAACCTCGGCCTCACGATGGAGGACGTGCGCAGCTCGCTCACGCAGGCCAACGTCAACGCGCCCAAGGGCACGCTCAACGGCAAGACCCAGTCCTACAGCATCGGCACCAACGACCAGCTGGTCGACGCCGCCGAGTACAAGGGCACCATCATCAGCTACAAGAACGGTGCGCCCGTGCGCCTGTCCGACGTGGCGAACGTGGTCGACGGCGTGGAGAACGACCAGCTCGCCGCCTGGGCGAACGGCAAGCCGGCCGTGCTGCTCGACATCCGTCGCCAGCCCGGCGCGAACATCGTGCAGACGGTGCAGCAGATCCGCCAGACCATCCCCGACCTGCAGAAGGTGCTGCCGGCCGACGTGCACCTGAAGGTGTTCTCCGACCGCACCATCACCATCCGCGCGTCGGTGGAAGACGTGCAGTTCACCCTGATCCTCACGATCTGCCTCGTGGTGGCGGTGATCTTCGTCTTCCTGCGCCGCCTGTGGGCCACGGTGATCCCCTCGGTGGCCGTGCCGCTGTCGCTGATGGGCACCTTCGGCGTCATGGCCTTCGCAGGGATGTCGCTGGACAATCTCTCGCTGATGGCGCTCGCGGTCGCGACAGGCTTCGTGGTCGACGACGCGATCGTGATGATCGAGAACATCGTCCGCTACATCGAGCAGGGCCAGGACGCGAAAACCGCGGCCGAGGTCGGCGCGAAGGAAATCGGCTTCACGGTGCTGTCGCTGACCGTCTCGCTGATCGCCGTGTTCCTGCCGTTGCTGCTGATGCCCGGGGTCACCGGCCGCCTGTTCCACGAGTTCGCCTGGGTGCTGACGATCGCGGTGGCGATCTCGATGCTGGTATCGCTGACGCTCACGCCGATGATGTGCGCGTACCTGCTGAAGGCCGACCAGCTTCCCGATGCCGACGACGCGCACGAGCATGCCGCCGCGGCGGGCAAGCACACGACGTGGTCGCGCATCGTCGAAGGATACGGCCGCAGCCTGGACTGGGTGCTCGACCATCGTCCGCTGACCATGCTGGTGGCGGCGCTCAGCGTCGCGCTCACGGTGTTCCTGTATATCGTGATCCCGAAGGGCCTGCTCCCCGAGCAGGACACCGGCCTCATCACCGCCGTGGTGCAGGCCGACCAGAACGTCGCCTTCCCGCAGATGGAGCAGCGCACCAAGGCCGTGGCCGACGCGCTCGCGAAGGATCCCGCCGTGGCTGGCGTGGCCGCGTTCATCGGCGCCGGCTCGATCAATCCCACGCTCAACCAGGGCCAGATCTCGCTGGTGCTGAAGGATCGCGGCGACCGTGACGGTCTCGACGAGGTGCTGCCGCGCCTGCAGAAGGCGGTGGCGAACATCGCGGGCGTGGCCTTGTACCTGAAGCCAGTGCAGGACGTGACGCTGGACAGCCAGGTCTCGGCTACCGAATACCAGTATTCGATGTCGGACGTGAATTCGAGCGAGCTTTCCGGCTACGCGCAGCAGATGACTTCGGCGTTGCGCAAGCGGCCCGAACTGGCCGACGTGGACAATAACCTCGCCGACAAGGGCAACGCGCTGAAGCTCACCATCGACCGCGACAGTGCCAGCCGCCTCGGCGTGCCGGTGCAGACGATCGACGACACGCTGTACGACGCGTATGGCCAGCGCCAGATCTCCACCATCTTCACCCAGCTCAACCAGTACCGCGTGGTGCTGGAGGTGTCGCCGGAATACCGCAACAGCACGGACCTGCTGAACAAGCTCACCGTGCGTGGCAACGGCAACGGCGCGCTCACCGGCTCCAACGCCACCAGCTTCGGCCAGCTCGCATCGAGCAACTCGGCCACGCCCGCGGGCATCGGCAACACCGGCAACGTGGGCTTCCAGGTCGGCGCCGGCGGCACGATTCCGCTTGCCGCACTGGCCAGCGCGCAGGTCACCAGCGCGCCGCTGGTGGTGAGCCACCTGCAACAGCTGCCCTCCGTGACGATCTCCTTCAACCTCGCGCCCGGCTATTCGCTTTCCAGCGCGGTGGACGCCATCCACGAGGTGGAGAAGGAGCTGAACTTCCCGCCGCAGGTGCGCGGGCAGTTCATCGGCAAGGCCGCCGAATTCTCGTCGTCCGTGGGCGACGAGGTGCTGCTGCTCCTCGCGTCGATCATCGTGATCTACATCGTGCTGGGCGTGCTCTACGAGAGCTACATCCACCCGCTGACGATCATCTCCACGCTGCCGCCGGCCGGCGTGGGCGCGTTGCTGGCGCTGCTCCTCTGCGGCATGAGCCTGTCGGTGGACGGCATCGTGGGCATCGTGCTGCTGATCGGCATCGTGAAGAAGAACGCGATCATGATGATCGACTTCGCCATCGAGGCGAAGCGCACCGGTATGAACGCTGCCGACGCGATCCGGCGCGCCTGCCTGCTGCGCTTCCGCCCGATCATGATGACCACGGCGGCGGCGTTGCTCGGCGCCTTGCCGCTGGCGCTGGGCAATGGCATCGGCTCGGAGCTGCGCAAGCCCCTGGGTGTCTCGATCGTCGGTGGCCTCCTGCTCTCGCAGCTGGTGACGCTCTACACGACGCCGGTGATCTACCTGTACATGGAGCGGTTCTCCGACTGGCTCGCCGAGCGCAAGCGACGGCGCGCCCTGGCGCACGGCGCCGAACCCCAAGCCGCGGGCTGATGACGCCCACCGGGGGGACGCTGGAACGACCCCATTCGCCGGACGGTTCGCCGCCCGGCGAAACCTTTTTGCGGCTGGCGCGTTAGGGACCGGATGCCCAGCACTCCCATGCTCCCCATAAGCCTTCCCGTGCAATGAATATCTCCGGCCCGTTCATCCGTCGCCCCATCGGCACGTCGCTACTGGCGATCGGCATCTTCGCGGTCGGCATCATCTGCTACGCCCTGCTCGGCGTGGCCGCGCTACCCAACATCCAGTTTCCGGCGATCTTCGTCCAGGCTTCGCAGTCCGGGGCGGACGCGAGCACGATGGCCTCCACCGTGGCCGCGCCGCTGGAACGCCACCTCGGTCAGGTCCCGGGCGTGGAGTCGATGCGCTCGAACAGCTCCGAGGGCAGCACCTTCGTGCTCCTGTTCTTCCAGAACGGCGTGAACATCGATTCGGCCGCGCGCGACGTGCAGGCGGCGATCAACGCGGCCCAGCCCGACCTTCCCAGCGGCCTGCTGAACCAGCCTTCGTATACCAAGGCCAATCCGAACGACGATCCGATCATCGTGCTGGCGCTCACCTCGGACACGGTGGCGGCTACCGACCTCTACAACGTGGCGGATTCGGTACTGGCCCAGCGCCTGCGCCAGCAGGAAGGCATCGCCACGGTCGACATCGCCGGCAGCGCCACGCCCGCCATCCGCGTCGACGTGAACCTGCGCGCGCTGAACGCCATGGGTCTCTCGCCCGACCAGCTGCGCAATGCGCTCACGGCGGCCAACGTCACCTCGCCGCAGGGTTTCCTCAGCGACGGCCACACAACCATGGCCGTGACCGCGACCGATTCGCTGCACAAGGCGGACGAATTCGCGAATCTCATCATCGGCGTGAAGGACGGCGTGCCGATCCGCCTGTCCAACATCGCCAAGGTCTACGACGGCCAGCAGGACGCCTACCAGGCGGCCTGGTTCAACGGCAAGCCCGGCATCCTGATGTACGTCTACAAGAAGGCGGATGCCAACGTCATCGAGACGGTGGACCGGGTGAAGAACCTGATGCCGCAGATGCGGACCTGGCTGCCCGCCGGCGTGCAGCTGAATTCGTTCTTCGACGGCACGCCCACCATCCGAGCCTCGCTGCACGAGGTGCAGGCCACCCTGCTGATCAGCCTCGCCATGGTCATCATGACGATGGCGCTGTTCCTGCGCCGCCTGGCGCCCACGCTGATCGCGGGCTGTGCCGTGCCGCTCTCGCTGGCCGGCGCGTTCATCGCGATGTACGCCTTCGGCTATACGCTCAACAACCTCACGCTGCTGGCGCTGGTCATCGCCATCGGCTTCGTCGTCGACGATGCCATCGTGGTCATCGAGAACGTCATCCGCCACATGGACGAGGGCATTCCGCGTTTCGAGGCGGCTCTGCTCGGCGCCCGCGAGATCGGCTTCACCATCGTCTCGATCACCGGCTCGCTGATCGCGGTGTTCATTCCCCTGCTGCTGGCGCCCGGCGTCATCGGCATGTTCTTCAAGGAATTCACCGTCACCCTGGTCTCGGCCATCGTCGTCTCGGCGCTGGTGTCGCTGACCCTCACCCCATCGCTGTGCGCCCACTTCCTCACCGCGCACAAGGACGACAAGCCGGAGTCCCGCCTGGGCCGCGCGCTGGAGCGCGGGCACGCGCGCCTGCTCGGCATGTACCGCCGCGCGCTCGACTGGACCCTGCGCCATGCCCTGCTGATGGCGCTTACGCCGCTGGTCCTCGTCGGCGTGACCATCGTCCTCTTCGGCATGGTGAAGGGCGGCTTCTTCCCGCCCCAGGACACTGGCCTGATCGGCGCCCGCGCGACCTCGAGCTCCACCGTGTCGTTCGGCGAAATGAAGACGCGCCAGGCCCGCCTGACCGAGATGCTGCTGGAAGACCCCGCCGTGAAGGCGGTTGGTTCGCGCCTCGGCACCAGTCGTACGGGCTCCACCGGCTCCTTCAACATCGAGTTGAAGACGATGGCCGAGGGTCGCAAGGAAAGCACCTTCGACGTGCTGGACAGGCTGTCGACGAAGGCGAACAAATACCCCGACCTCAACCTGCGCCTGCGCCCGATCCAGGACCTGCCCACCGGCGGGGGCGGCGGCAGCTCGCAGGGTGGCCAGTATTCGGTGTCGCTGAAGGGCGACGACGTCGCCGAGTTGCAGGAGTGGATACCGAGGCTGGTCGACGCGCTCAAGAAGAACCCGATGCTCAAGGATGTCGGCAGCGACATCGACGCCGCGGGCTTGCGCCAGAACATGGTGATCGACCGCGATACGGCGGCACGCCTCGGCGTGGGCATCGGCGACATCGATGGCGCGTTGTACAACGCCTTCGGCCAGCGCGCGGTATCCACCATCTATTCCGACATCAACCAGTACCGCGTCATCGTGAACGCCTTGCCGCAGATGGCGGCGACGCCCGAGTCGCTCAACCAGATCTACGTTCGCTCGAGCTCCGGGGCCATGGTGCCCATCTCCGCGGTGACGCGGCAGGAGCCTGGCCTCGCGCCCACCCAGATCGTGCACGAGGACCAGTACACGAGCATGAGCGTGAGCTTCAACCTCGCTCCCAACGTGAGCATGGGCGAGGCGATGGAGATCATCCAGAAGACGGTGGACGGCATGCGCATGCCCGGCGACATCCGCCTCGATACGGCAAGCAGCTTCGGCCGCTTCCAGCAGGCGCAGAGCAACATGCCGCTGCTGATCCTCGCCGCGATCGTCGTCGTCTACCTCCTGATGGGCATGCTCTACGAGAGCCTCATCCATCCGGTGACGATCATCTCCACCCTGCCGGCGGCGGGCGTGGGCGCGCTGGCCGCACTGGTCATCACCGATACCGAACTCTCGGTGGTCGCGATGATCGCGCTGGTGCTGCTCATCGGCATCGTGAAGAAGAACGCGATCATGATGATCGACTTCGCCCTGGTCGCCCAGCGCGAGCATGCGCTGAGCTACAAGGAGGCGATCCGCGAGGCCTGCCTGGTCCGCTTCCGTCCGATCATGATGACGACGATGGTCGCCATCCTCGCCGCGACGCCGTTGGCGATCGGCCTGGGGGAGGGTGCGGAACTGCGCCGTCCACTCGGCATCGCGATGATCGGCGGCCTGGTGATCTCGCAGAGCCTCACCCTGCTGTCGACCCCGGCGCTGTACGTGATCTTCGCCTGCCTGTCGGAGCGGTGGAAGGCGCGCAAGGCGCGGCGGAGGGAACGCCGCCAGGCCGCTCTGGCGAGGGCCCAGTAGCCCCGGCTGCGCCGGACCTGTAGGAGCGCGCCTGCGCGCGACATCCTTTGGGGCCGTGAGCAACAGGCCCTGCCGCTCTTCGCGAAAAACTGTCGCGCGCAGGCGCGCTCCTACCATCGGCGGCTGGTCGGTCCGGGAATAACAGCCATGCCCTCGGGGTCGCTTCCCCCCTTGCCGCCAATCGGGCCACAATGGAGAGGTTTTCCTCCCACGGATCGCCGACCCATGTCCAGCTCGCCCAAGATCATCTACACGCTCACCGACGAAGCGCCGTTTCTCGCCACCGCCTCCTTCCTGCCGATCGTCGAGGCCTTCGCCGGCACCGCGGGCGTGGCCGTCGAAACGCGCGATATCTCGCTGGCCGGCCGCATCCTGGCGCAGTTCCCGGACCGTCTCACCGATACGCAGAAGATCGGCGACCACCTCGCCGAGCTGGGCGAGCTGGCCACCACGCCGGACGCGAACATCATCAAGCTGCCCAACATCAGCGCCTCGGTGCCGCAGATGAAAGCCGCCATCCGCGAGCTCCAGGCGCAGGGCTACAAGCTGCCGGACTACGTGGATGCGCCCTCGACCGATGAGGAAAAGGACACCAACGCCCGCTACGGCAAGGCCATGGGCAGCGCGGTGAACCCGGTGCTGCGCGAAGGCAACTCCGACCGCCGCGCGCCGCTCTCGGTGAAGAACTACGCCCGCAAGCACCCCCACCGCATGGGCAAGTGGTCGTCCGATTCGAAGTCGCACGTCGCGCACATGGACGGCGGCGATTTCTACGGCAGCGAGAAGTCGGCCACGATGGACAAGGCCGGCGCACTGCGCATCGAATTCGCCGGAAAGGACGGTGCCACCAGGGTCCTGAAGGAAAAGGTGGCGGTGAAGGCGGACGAGATCGTCGACGCCGCCGTGATGAGCCGCAAGGCCCTCGCCAGCTTCATCGACAACCAGATCGCCGATGCCCAGGCCAAGGGCGTGCTGTTCTCCCTGCACCTCAAGGCCACTATGATGAAGGTGTCCGATCCGATCATGTTCGGCATCGTCGTGCGCGAGTTCTACAAGGACGTGCTGGCAAAGCACGCTGAGGTGCTGAAGCAGGTGGGCTTCGATGCCAACAACGGCATCGGCGACCTGTACGCGCGCCTCGACAAGCTCGATGCAGGCAAGCGCGCCGAGATCGAAGCCGACCTGAAGGCCGAGTACACGCAGCGTCCGGCCCTGGCCATGGTGAATTCCGACAAGGGCATCACGAACCTGCACGTGCCCAGCGACGTGATCATCGACGCGTCGATGCCGGCGATGATCCGCGACTCCGGCGGCATGTGGAATGCCGACGGCAAGCTGCAGGACGTCAAGGCCGTGATCCCCGACCGCTCCTACGCCGGTGTATACCAGGCAGTGATCGAAGACTGCATCGCCCACGGCGCGTTCGATCCGGCCACCATGGGCAGCGTGCCCAACGTCGGCCTGATGGCGCAGAAGGCCGAGGAGTACGGCTCGCACGACAAGACATTCCAGATTCCTGCCGATGGCACCGTGCGTGTCGTTGCCGAAGACGGTGTCGTCGTGTTCGAGCACGCGGTGGAGCAGGGCGACATCTGGCGCATGTGCCAGACCAAGGACGCGCCGATCCAGGACTGGGTGAAGCTCGCCGTGCAGCGCGCGCGCCTGTCGTCGACGCCGGCGGTGTTCTGGCTGGACAGGAACCGCGCGCACGACGCCCAGGTCATCGCCAAGGTCGAGCGTTATCTAAAAGACCATGGCACCGCGGGACTGGACATCCGCGTCCTCTCACCGGTGGAAGCGACGAAGTTCTCGCTCGAACGCATCCGCAAGGGCGAGGACACCATCTCGGTCACCGGCAACGTGCTGCGCGACTACCTCACCGACCTGTTCCCGATCATGGAGCTGGGTACCTCGGCGAAGATGCTCTCCATCGTGCCGCTCATGGCCGGCGGTGGCCTGTTCGAGACCGGTGCCGGCGGATCGGCGCCGAAGCACGTGCAGCAGTTCGTCGAGGAAGGCTACCTGCGTTGGGATTCCCTGGGTGAGTTCCTCGCCCTGGCGGCGTCGCTCGAACACCTGGCGGAGCGTTACGACAATCGCCACGCGCGGGTGCTGGCGAAGACGCTGGACCAGGCGAACGGCCGCTTCCTCGACAGCAACAAGTCGCCGGCACGCAAGGTCGGTGAGATCGACAATCGCGGCAGCCACTTCTACCTCGCCCTGTACTGGGCGCAGGCGCTCGCCGCACAGGACGACGATGCCGAGCTGAAGGCGAAGTTCTCCGGCGTGGCGAAGGCGCTGGAAGAGAACGAGGCGAAGATCAACGCCGAACTCATCGGCGCGCAGGGCAAGCCGCAGGACATCGGCGGCTACTACCACCCCGACATGCAGCGTGTCAGCGCCGCCATGCGCCCGAGCCCCACGCTGAACGCCGCGATCGACGGACTGCGCGCGGCGCGCTGATCAGGTGTAGGAGCGTGCTTGCGCGCGACGCCTTTGGGGCCGTGGGCGGTAGGGCTTGCGGCTCCTCGCGAAAAACTGTCGCGCGCAAGCGCGCTCCTACAGGGTGCTGGCGGCTTTGAGGGTCGCCAGTTCTTCCGCGGTGAGTAGGAGCGACGTCGATTTCGCCAGCTCGTCCAGCTGTTCCAGCGAGGTCGCGCTGGCGATCGCCGCCGTTATGGCCGGTTGCGCCATGACCCATGCCAGCGCCACCTGCGCGGGCGTGGCGCGATGCGCCTCGGCCACCTCGTCGAGGGCGTGGAGCACGCGGTATCCGCGCTCGCCCAGGTACGACTTCACGCGCCCGCCGCGGGCCGTGCTCTTCGCGAGGTCTGCCTCGCTACGGTACTTGCCGCTGAGGAACCCGCTGGCGAGGGAGTAGTAGCTGATCACGCCTACCTGCTCTTCCACGCAGAGCGGTTGCAGCTCAGTCTCGAATCCCTCGCGGTCCATGAGGTTGTATTCGGGCTGCAACGATTCGTAACGCGCGAGCGCCTTCGAGGCGCTGGTGGTCAGCGCGTCGGCGAGGCGGGTGGCGGCATAGTTCGAGGCCCCGATGACGCGCACCTTGCCCGCGGTCACGAGGTCGTCGAAGGCACGCAGGGTTTCCTCGAGCGGCACCTTGGGATCGTCTTCATGGGACTGGTACAGGTCGATGTGATCGGTGCGCAGCCGGCGCAGCGAATCTTCCACCGCTTCGCGGATATTGGTGGGCGACAACCCCGGATAGCGGGCCCACTTGCCGACCTTGGTGGCGATCACCACGCGGTCGCGCTTGCCGCTCCGGGCCAGCCAGTTGCCGATGATCGTCTCCGACTCGCCCCCTTCGTTGCCGGGCACCCAGGCTTCATAGACATCGGCCGTGTCGATCAGGTTGAAGCCATGGTCCACGAAGGCGTCGAGGAGGTCGAACGAACGCGGCTCGTCGACGCTCCAGCCAAACACGTTGCCCCCGAAGGCGAGCGGAGCCACCTGCAGGGGCGAACGGCCGAGTTGGCGAAGCTTCATGCGTCATCTCCTGAGTGCGGAAACACCCATGATGACGCAGCCCAGGTTGAGGCGGTGTGTCCGTCAGCAGGTGACGCAGGCCGGGCGGAGCGGGGTGCGCGTCGGCGAGGTGTCGCAGCAGGCCTGGGCGGGCGCTTCGGCGCGGCGGGCGCCGGCGCCGGCGTCCTGGTCGCCACGGCCCAGGCGGAGTACGAGTTCGCGATCTACGATATGGCCGTGCATGAAGGCCAACCCGGTGAAAATCGGTGCCATGACAACCTCCAGCGAGAGCGTCGCGATGTCTTGCGACTACAGGGAAACTAAAGTGTGCCGGTTCCGCAGGGGGTCAAAAAGCGATATGTTTGCAACCCGGTCTTGAGGATTTTTCACATGTCCCGCCTGCCGCTCGGTCAGCTTCAAGGATTCGTCCTGGTCGCAAGGACGGGTAAGCTTTCGCGTGCGGCCGAACAGCTGAACCTCACCGTGAGCGCGCTGAGCCACCAGATCCGCAACCTGGAGGAGCGCCTCGGCCGCTCCCTGTTCGACCGCGGCCCGCGCGGCGTCACTCTGACCGCAGACGGGGCCAACCTCCTGGAGGCCATCGGCCATCACTACGAAGGCATCGAGCATGCCCTCGGCCGTTATGAGCGACGCCACCAGGACGCGGTGACGGTGAGCGTGCTCCCTTCGGTGGCGTCGAGCTGGCTCGTGCCCCGGCTGCCGCGGCTGGTCGGGAAGCATCCGGAGCTGGAACTCAGCCTCCACTCGTCCGTATCGGTGATCGACTTCGACCGCGAGCCCACCGTCGACGTGGCCTTCCGTTACGGCCTCGGCTCCTGGCCACGCACGAAGGCGGAGCGTCTGTTCGACGAATACATCGTGCCGATCGCCAGCCCTTCGCTGGTCCGCCGCATGGGCGGACTGCCAGGGGCTTCGCTCGCGGGCTGGCCGCTGCTGGGCGATCCATCGGGCCGCTGGAACGACTGGGCGGAAGCCTTCGGCATGCCCTTGCCCTCGCGTTACGTAGCGCGCTTCGACAACACCGAGCACCTGCAGCGCGCCGTACTGGAAGGCATGGGCGTGGCCCTCGGCCGCCTGGTCATGGCGCGTTCGCTCATCGAATGCGGGGCGCTCACCGTGCTTTGCGAGGAACGCCTGCGCGTCACCGAGGCGTATTACCTCGTCTACCCAAAGCGCTCCGAAGCGCACAGCGGCGTTTCCCGGTTCCGCGAATGGCTGCTGGCCGAGGCGAAGGAATACGAGGAAAGCCTCGGCGACGGCACCCGGCTCGGCGCGCGGCGGTACCTCCCCGAAACGATCGGACGCTCTTGACCGATCCTCGCTGCGGCGCGACAATTCCCCGGCTACCATGCGGCGTCTCGCGTGGCGGCACCTTCCTTACCTTACCCAGGCATATGGACGTCTACCCTAGTCGACGCGCCGGCTCCCGCAAGCATCGGGTTCCGGCGCCGGAAAAACTCATCGCCCGCGGTGACCGTACCCGGTCGGCCGGCGCTTTCCTCCGCTAGGGAAAGTCCGGCTCTCCTCGTCCGGAAGCCGTGAGCTTCCGTTATTCGAGGATTGAGCCATGAACCTCCAGCTCGACAAGACCGGCCCGCGCATGTTCGGCCGCCGTCTCGCGTTCGCACTCGCCCGCCGCCGCGCCACCGGCCCCGTGGCCGCCAAGCGCACCATCACGGTGCCGCGTTCGCTCGATGCCGCCGACAGGCCGGCGAAACCTGCGGATGGCAAACTCCCGCGGCCATGAACTGCGACATAGACACGACGGCGCGGCCTACGCCGCTCACCGCTCATCCTTCTAGCAACACCGAACGTCGGCTCCGCGCCGGCGCGATCACCCTCGGCTGACGCCGACGGCCGCTCGCGTCTTCCGGACCCGTCCGGAAAGGCAGCGAGCCATGAAGATCCACACCTCCCAGGCGGCCGCAGTCGCCAAGACCAATGCAGGCATCGTCGCGGACGCCTACCGCCCTGCGGAGGAACTGCTGCGCGCGCTCGATGCGCGCCCCGACGGACTCGACGAGGCCGCCATCGCCGAACGGCTGGACCGCGACGGCGTGAACGAGGTGGGCCATGAGAAGCCGCCGCACTGGTCCATGCAGCTGCTGCATGCGTTCCGCAGCCCGTTCATCATCGTGCTGCTGGTGCTCGCGGCCGTGCAGCTGCTCACCGAGCCGGACGACTACACGGGACCCATCATCATCGCCGTGATGGTCGGCATCAGCGTCGTGCTGTCGTTCACGCAGGAATTCCGGTCCTCGCGCGCCGCCCAGTCGCTGAAGGCGATGGTGCGCAATACGGCGACGGTCACGCGGCGTGCCGACGACGGCCATGCGGAGCGCATCGAGGTTCCGGTCGAGGAGCTGGTGGCGGGCGACATCGTGCACCTCGGCGCCGGCGACATGGTGCCGGCCGACCTGCGCCTGCTCGCCGCGAAGGACCTGTTCATCAGCCAGGCCATCCTCACCGGCGAATCGATCCCGGTGGAAAAGGCGGCACCGAACGGCACGACGGCGGCCGACCCTTCGGCGGGTCCGCTCGACCTGCCGACGGTCTGCTACATGGGCACCAACGTGGTGTCCGGCACCGCCACGGCCGTGGTGCTGGCCACCGGGCCGCGCACCTATCTCGGCTCGCTCGCCCGCACCCTTTCCGGCGAGCGTGTGCAGACCAGCTTCGACCGCGGCATTTCCTCGGTGAGCTGGCTGCTGATCCGCTTCATGGCGGTGATGGTGCCGATCGTGTTCGTGATCAACGGCTTCGACAAGCACGACTGGCTGGAAGCCTTCATGTTCGGCCTGTCGGTGGCGGTGGGCCTCACGCCCGAGATGCTGCCGCTGATCGTCACCGCCAACCTCGGCAAGGGCGCCATCGCCATGTCGAAGCGCAAAGTCGTGGTGAAGCGCCTCAACGCCATCCAGAACTTCGGCGCCATGGACGTGCTGTGCACGGACAAAACCGGCACGCTCACCCTGGACCGGATCGTGCTGGAGCGTCACGTCGACCTGGCCGGCGACGATTCCGACGAGGCGCTTGAGTACGGCTATCTCAACAGCCGCTTCCAGACCGGCCTGCGCAACCTGATGGACAAGGCGGTACTCGCGCATCGCGACCTCGAGCCGGCTGCGGGCCGCTTCCGCATCGTCGACGAGATCCCGTTCGACTTCCAGCGCCGGCGCATGTCGGTGGTGGTGACGGACGGGGAGGGCGAGCAGTTGCTGGTCTGCAAGGGGGCCGTGGAGGAGATGCTGGCGATCTGCACGCAGGCGCGCACCGGCGACGTCGTCGAGCCCATGACCGAGGAGAAGCGCCTGGCCATCCGTGCCATGACCCGTCGCCTCAACGAGGATGGCCTGCGCGTGCTGATCGTGGCGATCCGCCGCGACCCGTCCAGCGACCGTGCCTATGGCGTCGCGGACGAGTCCGGGCTCACGGCCGTCGGCTGCCTCGCCTTCCTCGACCCGCCGAAGGATTCCGCGGCGACGGCCATCCGCGCGCTGCACCACCATGGCGTGGCGGTGAAGGTGGTCACGGGCGACAACGAGGCGGTGACGCGGAAGATCTGCGCCGAGGTGGGCCTCGACGTGGAAGCCTCGGCGTTGGGCCGCGACATCGAGCAGCTCGACGACGCGGCCCTGGACGCGATGGTCGGCCGGACCACGGTGTTCGCGAAGATGTCGCCGGTGCAGAAGGCGCGCGTCGTGAAGTCGCTGCAACGGCTGAGCCACACCGTGGGCTTCCTCGGTGACGGCATCAATGACGCGCCGGCGCTGCGCGATGCCGACGTAGGCATCTCGGTCGACACCGCCACCGACATCGCCAAGGAATCGGCGGACATCATCCTGCTGGAAAAGAACCTGATGGTGCTCGAGGAGGGTGTGATCGAAGGCAGGGTCACCTTCGGCAACATCATGAAGTACATCAAGATGACGGCCAGCTCGAACTTCGGCAACGTCTTCAGCGTGCTGGTGGCAAGTGCGTTCCTGCCGTTCCTGCCCATGCTTCCCCTGCAGATCCTGGTGCAGAACCTGCTGTACGACCTGTCGCAGCTCTCGATCCCCTTCGACCGCATGGACGAGGAATACCTGCGCCAGCCGCGCAAGTGGGACGCCGGCGACATCGGCCGTTTCATGGTGTGGATCGGCCCGGTGAGCTCGGTGTTCGACGTCACTACCTTCTGGCTGATGTGGCACTACTTCGGCGCGAACGACGTGGCGCACCAGTCGCTGTTCCAGTCCGGCTGGTTCATCGAGGGCCTGCTGTCGCAGACGCTGGTGGTGCACATGATCCGTACGCGGCGCGTCCCGTTCCTGCGCAGCGTGGCCTCGGCACCGGTGCTCGCGCTCACCGGCGCGATCATGATCGTGGGCATGCTCATCCCCTATTCGGGACTTGGCGCGCGCATCGGCATGCAGCCGCTGCCGGGCATCTATTTCGCCTGGCTGGCATTGACGCTGGTGAGCTATTGCGTGCTGACCCAGGTGGTGAAGACGATCTACATCCGGCGCTACGGACGCTGGTTGTGAATCACGGTGTGACGCCGCTGCCCTCGGCGGGCAGCGGCGCTAGCGCGTTCCTACCTCGGGCTGCGTGAACGTGCTACGGGAGACCGTGGGCGGCATGGGATATCCCGTTCCTTGTGGGAGGCGTCTGATGTGCGCTCCCATCAAGGAGACCAACGATGCTTCGAAACACCATCGCCGCCGGCCTGTTCTTCGTTTCTCCTGCGCTGTTCGGGCAGCCGGTGTCCGCGTCGGCACCATCCCCTGCACGTTACGTCGATGCCAACGACTGGCCCACAAAGGAAGCCGGCGTGGACGACTTCGGCCTGATCGAATACGCGCTCAACCTGAGCTTTGAACGCCTTTGCGGCGACACCTTCTGCGAAGGCGAGTATCCGAACCTTCGTCCCCTGCAGCTGAGCTGCTCGGTGGATACTGCCAAGGGCACGGTAAGGCAGTGCCTGTGGATGTTCTCCGGCAGCAAGACCGTGGTGGATCCGAAATCCGGTGCGCTCCGGCCGTCCTACCGCGTCTACGAGTGCAAGCTGCCGCTCGCCCGGGACACGCCGGTGCAAGCGCTCTACGAAACCCTGCATGGCGGGGAGCTTCTGCACGTGAAGCTTCCGATGACCAACCGCATCATCTACAACCGCCTGCGCGACTGCCTCCGGTGAAACGGAAATTATCCCTACGCGAGTGCGTGGGCTGGCATGGACAGACGCGCGTTAGCGGGGAGCGTCTTATACGTCCTCCCTTCACCAATGGAGACACCACGATGCTTCGAAAAGCCCTCGCCGCCGCCTTCCTCGTCCTCCCTGCGGCCGTCTTCGCCCAGGCCGCCGTAACCCCTCCCGCGCCGGCGGCGCCCGGCCGTTACGTCGATGCCATCCACTGGCCCGTCAACGACGCAGGCATGGATCGATTTTTCGCTGCCGAGGCCAAGCTCGTCGCCGGCTTCGAAAGCGTCTGCGGCGACACGTTCTGCGAAGGAGAGTTCGCCAACCTCCGCCCGATGGCGTTGCGCTGTTCGGTCGATACCACCAAGGGAACGCTGAAGCAGTGCCTGTGGTCGTTCGCCGGTACCAGTTCCATCGTGAACAGGAAGACCGGTGCCGTCTCGACGGTGGCCAAGGCCTTCAAGTGCAAGCTCATGCTGGCCAAGGACACCCCGGTCGATGCGTTCTACGAAGTGATGGACGGGGAGGACCCGCTGAACGCAAAGCTTCCGGCAACGCGGCATTCCATCTACGAGGGCCTCTCCAACTGCCTTTACTAAGCTAGCCGCCGTTTCACCGCACCGTTCGGCCGTCCTGCCGCAATCCTCTTGGCGGCAGGGCGGCTTGGCTGGTCTGCTCGATACATCGATGCCTTGCGGGCGGCGCTGCATCGAAGTGCCGCGTGCACCTTAGAGCGAGCCGGCATTGCCCGCAAACGGCCATGAGCCGCACCCGCGCATGTCTTTCCGCCGGCTCAGTATCCCGTGACCTACCGGGGGAGAGAATCGATGCACCGGACGCCAGGGCTGGACACGCTGCGCGCCATCGCGATCGTCTGGGTCATGTTGTTCCACAGCGTCTACGTGGGCGGCCTGGGCGACGGCTTCGGGGGGTTGGAACGCTCCGGCTGGATGGGTGTCGACCTGTTCTTCGTGCTCAGCGGGTACCTGATCGGTTCGCAGGTGCTGAAATCGCTGCACGCTACCGGCCGCCTCGACTTCGCCGACTTCTACCGGCGCCGCGCCGTGCGCATCCTTCCGGCGTTCCTCGCGGTGCTGGCCGTGTACGCGCTGCTGCCGGGGTGGCGCGAAACACCGGGCATGCAGCCGTTGTGGCAGTTCCCCACCTTCACGTTCAACCTGCTGTTCGACGCGAGCGACAATTACGCGTTCTCCCATGTGTGGTCGCTGTGCGTCGAGGAGCACTTCTACCTCGTGTTCCCGTTCCTGGCCTTCGCGCTCACGCGCCGGCCCGCGGCGTGGAAGTTCGTCGCCGTCTGCGTCGTCGTGGTCCTTGGCGGCATCCTCCTTCGCGCGTGGTTGTGGAGGCATATGCTCGCACCCGTGAGGGAAGCGGGTGGAAACGCGGGGCTCGCGTACCTGCGTTATCTCTACTATCCGACGTGGTCGCGCCTGGACGGGCTCGTTGCGGGCGTGGCGCTTGCCGTGTGCCGGATATACCGGCCGGCGGCGATGGCACGGATACAGGCGCGGGCGGGGGCGGTACTGGCCATCGGGCTGGTCCTGATCGTGCTGTCGCTGGTCTTGTTCGATGGGGCCCGCACGGCTTTCTGGCCCTGCGTGATCGGCTACCCGCTGCTTTCGCTCGCCATGGCCGCGTTCGTCGCCGCGGCGAGCGGCTCCACATGGCTGGCCCGTCTCGAAATTCCTTGCGCCGGGTGGCTGGCCCGCATGTCCTACAGCCTCTACCTGAGCCATAAGCTGGTGTTCGCCCTGATGGAAAGATGTCTGGACGGCCAGCTGGCGGATTACCGTTACCTGCGCTTCGGTCTCTTCGCGGCCGCCACGCTCGCCGCCGGCGCGTTCCTGCACTACGCGGTGGAACGTCCCTTCCTGCGCTGGCGTGACCGCCGTGCCTCCGCTTCGGCTACACTGTCGCCGCCCAAGGTGATCCAAGGCGTAAGCGCCGCGGATTGAAACGGGAATCCGGTGACGCGCGCGGTCTCCATGCCGCCGCCATTCCGGAGCTGCCCCCGCAACGGTAGGCGAGCAAGAGGTCGGCATCGAGCCACTGTGCCCCTGGCATGGGAAGGCGCCGTCCGGCAGGACATCCTGCGCTCGCGAGCCCGGAGACCGGCCTCGAGGTACACCGGACAGGCGGAGGGCCATGTCGTGGGTGGCCGTCGAACAAAGCCGCCGGCAATCCCGCATTCCCTCCTCCCGTCCCTCGCCGTTCATACCGCGCGGGTTGGCGCGGGCAGCAGGGAGTCACCACGTGTCGTTTCGTTCCTCCATCCTCGCGGTCGCCATCGCGACGGTCTTCCTCGCGCCCGCCGTATCGCGCGCCGACGAGGCTTCCACCGACCTCGACAAGGTCGTGGTCACCGCGAGCCGTACCGAGCAGTCGCTGAACCAGGTCCTGGCCGCCACCACGGTGCTCGACCGCGCCGAGATCGAGCGCCTGCAACCGCGCTCGCTGGCCGACCTGCTGGGCAGTACGCCGGGCGTCTCCTTCGCCAACAACGGCGGGCCGGGCAAGGCCACCTCGGTCTTCATGCGCGGCACCGAAGCCGACCACGTCCTGGTGCTGGTGGACGGCGTGAAGGTGGGTTCGGTGACGTCCGGCACCGCCGCCTTCCAGGACATCCCGGTCGACCAGATCGAGCGCATCGAAATCGTGCGCGGCCCCTATTCGAGCCTGTACGGCTCCGACGCGCTCGGTGGCGTCATCCAGATCTTCACCCGGCATCCCGAGGGTGCCTTCGTACCGGAGTTCTCCGTGGGCGTGGGCAGCTACGACACCTTGCGCGGCTCCGCCGGGTTCGCCGGCCGCGGCACGCAGGGCTGGTATTCGGTGCAGGCCAGCCACGACCAGACCGACGGCATCAATGCCTGCCGCGGCAAGCCGAGCCCCGGCGGTGGCGGCTGCTTCACCTATGAGCCGGACAAGGACGGTTACCGCAACAACGCGCTGTCGCTGAAGGGCGGCTGGCGCTTCGACGAACAATGGGACGCCGACGCGAGCGCCACGCGCACGGAAGGCCGCAACCACTACGACGGCACCAGCAGCAACTTCGCCGAGTCGGCCACCCAGGTGCTCGGCGGCCGCGTCCGTTACAAGCCGGCGGAGGACGTGGTGGTCACGGCCAACCTGGGCCGTAGCGAAGACCTCTCCACCGATTACGAAAACGGTGTCTACGCCGATACCTTCAACACGCATCGCGACCTCGCCTCCGTGCAGGCGGACCTCGGCCGCGTTTCCGCCGGCACGGGCCTCACCACGCTGGGCTTCGATTGGCAGCGCGACCGCGTCGTCGGCAATACCGATTACCTCGTCGATGCACGCCGCAACCATGCGGTGTTCGCCCAGTGGCAGGGCGAGTTCGGCGACAGTTCCGTGCAGGGCAGCCTGCGCCGCGACGAGAACAGCCAGTTCGGCGGCAAGACGACCGGCAGTCTCCAGTATGGCTATGCGCTGACGAAGACGCTGCGCGTGACCGGCAGCTACGGCACGGCGTTCAAGGCACCCACCTTCAACGACCTCTACTACCCCGACTACGGCAACCCCGACCTCGGTCCCGAAACCTCGCGGAACTGGGAACTTGGCTTGCGCGGCACGCCGGGCTGGGGCAACTGGTCGCTCAATGCGTTCCAGAACAAGATCGACAACCTGATCGTGTTCGACTCCAGCCTCAGTGGCCCGTTGTTCCCCTTCGGCGGCGCGAACAATATCGCCCGCTCGCGCATTCGCGGCGCGGAGCTGGCGGCCGACACGACCCTCGGCGAATGGCGCCTCTCGGGCAACGCGACCTGGCTGCAACCGGAAGACCTCAGCGACGGTCCCACCCATGGCAACCTCCTGCCGCGCCGCGCGCGCCGCAGCGCGCACCTCGACGTCGACCGCAGCTTCGGCGCACTCAGCATCGGCGCGGGCGTGTCGGGCTACAGCTACCGCTACGACGACACGGCCAACGCCAACCGCCTGGGCGGCTATGCGCTCACCGACCTGCGCGCGGCCTATGCCTTCGCCGACGCGTGGAAGGTCGAGCTGTCGGCGAACAACGTGTTCGACCGCCGCTACGAGACCGCCCGCTACTTCAATCAACCCGGCCGCAACTGGCTGCTCACGCTGCGCTACCAGCCGCGTTCCTGATCCGCCCCCTGGAGATTCCGCGATGAAACCTCTGTCACACCCGATGTTCGCCGCCGTCGCCGCCCTGTTCGCGCTGCTCATGATCGGCACGCGCTTCAACCACTTCGGCGACGTCCTGCACCTGCCCGACGCCTCGATGGCTCTGTTCTTCCTCGGCGGCATCTACCTGCGCAAGCACCTGGCCTTCCTCGGCCTGGTCATCCTGTCCGTGCTGGTGGACTGGTATTCGGTGAGTTATGCGGGAGTGAGCGACTTCTGCATCACCGTGGCCTATGCGTTCCTGCCGCTGGCCTACGCCGTGCTGTGGTACGCGGGACGCCTGCTGGCACCGCGCTACGACGGTTCACTGGGCTCGCACGCGCTGGTCTTCGCGGGCCTCCTGGTTTCCGCAACCCTGTCTTATGCGGTATCGAACGGCGCGTTCTACTGGCTCGGCGGACGCTATGCGGAACCGAACATGGCCCAGTACGTGCACCGTTTCGCCCAGTGGGCTCCGCTGTTCGTGCGTGCCGCCGCGGGTTACGTGCTGGCTGCGCAAGTCGTGCAGGCGCTGGTGTTCCGCTTCGCGCCGGGCGCCGGCACCGCCGGGACCGCGCGCGCATGAGCGACGCCACACCCTGGCGGGACATGGACGAGGAGGCCCGTCATCGCGACCGCATGCGCCGGAAGAAGGAGCTGATCGACCGGCGCATTGCCAAGGCCACGATCGATCGCGGCGTGCTGGTGGTGAATACTGGTAACGGGAAGGGCAAGAGTTCCTCCGGCTTCGGTATGCTGGCGCGGTCGCTCGGCCACGGTTTCCGCTGCGGCGTGGTGCAGTTCATCAAGGGCAGTTTCTCCACCGGCGAAGAGGCGTTTTTCCGCATGTTCGAGGACGGCCCGCTCGACTACCGCGTGATGGGCGAGGGCTATACCTGGGAAACCCAGGACAAGGCTCGCGACATCGCCGCGGCGATGGCCGCGTGGGAAGAGGCGGAGCGGATGCTGCGCGACCCGGCTTACGATTTCATCCTGCTGGACGAGCTCAACATCGCCCTGGTGAAAGGCTACATACCGCTCGACCGCGTGCTGCAGGCCTTCGCCGCCCGGCCCGAACGCCAGCACGTGGTCGTGACCGGCCGCGGCGCGCCGGACGAACTCGTCGCGGCCGCCGACACGGTCACCGAGATGCGTGTCGTGAAGCACGCCTACCAGGCAGGCATCCGTGCGCAGAAGGGTGTGGAACTGTGAGCCGTGATTGTCCCGCGTTGCTGGTTTCCGCGCCGGCCTCGGGGCAGGGCAAGACCAGCGTCACCGCGGCGCTGGCGCGGGCCCATGCGCGGCAGGGACGGCGCGTGCGCGTGTTCAAGACCGGGCCCGACTTCCTCGACCCGATGATCCTCGAGCGCGCCAGCGGCGCGCCCGTCTACCAGCTCGATCCGTGGATGGGTGGCGAGGACGACGTGCGCGCACGCCTGTACGAGGCCGCCGGCGAGGCGGACCTGATCCTCGTCGAAGGCGTCATGGGTCTGTTCGACGGCTCGCCGTCCAGCGCGGATCTCTCTATCGCTCATGGTCTGCCGGTGATGGCGGTGATCGATGGCAGTGCCATGGCGCAGACCTTCGGCGCGCTGGCGCACGGCCTGGCGCACTACCGTCCCGGCCTGCTGCTGCGGGGAGTGCTCGCCAACCGGGTCGGCAGCGCTTATCACGCCGGCCTGCTGCGCGACAGCCTTCCTCCGGGCGTCGGATGGTTCGGCGCTTTGCCGCGCGACCCGGCGATGATGCTGCCGGAACGGCACCTCGGTCTCGTCGCGGCGAGCGAACTGGCCGATCTCGACGCGCGATTGGACGCGCTGGCCGATGCGTGGCTGGCGCAGGGCGTCACGGCGCTTCCGCCGCCGGTCTCCTTCGATGCCCCACAAAGGCTGTGGGAAGCACGCGTCCGACATCTCGAGGGCGTGCGCATCGCCGTCGCCCACGACGCCGCGTTTGCCTTCATCTATCCGGCGAACCTCGACGTGCTTCGCGACGCCGGCGCGGAACTCGCGTTCTTCTCTCCCGTCGCCGGCGATCCGCTGCCATCCTGCGACGCGGTGTGGCTGCCCGGTGGCTATCCTGAACTGCATCTCGACGCACTGGCCGCCCATGCACAGCTGCGGCGCGACCTGCGCGCGCACGTCGACGCCGGCCGCCCGCTGCTCGCCGAGTGCGGCGGGCTGCTCTATGCGCTGGACCGGCTGACCGACCGCGATGGCCGCGAGGGCGTGATGGCGGGCCTGTTGCCAGGCAGCGCGGCGCTCCAGCCCCGGCTCGCGGCGATCGGCATGCAGGAAGTGCAGCTGCCCGAAGGAACGCTGCGCGGTCATTCGTTCCATTACGCGCAAGCGAGCGTGGGTGCCGGGCCATTGGCCGTCGCAAGCAATCCGCACGGCGGCCCCACCGCGGAAAGCGTCTATCGCCAGGGCCGGATGACGGCGAGCTTCGTGCACTTCTACTTCCCCTCGAATCCCGATGCCGCTGCGGGCCTGTTCCTGCCATGACGACGGCGCTGGCGATGCTGGCTGCGCTGCTGCTGGACGCGATCCTCGGCGAGCCGCGGCGTTTCCATCCGCTGGTGGGCTTCGGCCGCTTCGCGGGTGCCCTGGAAAGACGTCTGCATGCCGACTCGCGGCTGGCCGGGGTGGGCGCGTGGTGCCTTGCCGTGCTCGTCCCCGTCGGCTTGTTTTGCGCGTTGCGTGCGGCACTCCCGCTCGCGCTGCGTTTCAGCGTGGACGTCCTGGTGGCGTACCTCGCGCTGGGCCGGCGCAGCCTGGGCGAACATGCAAGACCGGTCGCGCAGGCCCTGCTCCACGGCGATATCGACAGGGCACGCGGCGCCGTCGGTCGCATGGTGAGCCGCGATACGCAGGTGCTGGACGCAACGCAGGTTGCCGCGGCAGCGACGGAATCCGTCCTGGAGAACGGACACGACGCGGTGTTCGGCGCGCTGTTCTGGTTAGCGTTGCTCGGCGCGCCGGGCGTGCTCCTGTTCCGCCTGGCGAATACGCTGGATGCGATGTGGGGCTACCGCACGCCACATTACGAACGCTTCGGCTGGGCCGCGGCGCGGGCGGACGATGTGCTCGGTTACGTTCCGGCGCGGCTCACGGCAGTGACGTATGCGGTCGTCGGCCATTACAAGGCCGCCATCCGTTGCTGGCGCATGCAGGCACCGGCGTGGGACAGCCCCAACGCCGGACCGGTGATGGCCGCCGGCGCCGGCGCGCTCGGCGTGCGTCTCGGTGGCGCGGCGCCATATCACGGCCGCTGGGAGGCGCGCCCGGAGCTTGGCGCCGGCGATCCCCCGGATGCGCATGCGATCGTTCGCGCGCTGGGCCTGGTGGATCGTGGCGTCGTCGCCTGGCTGGCCGTCGCGGTCCTCGGCGGAGCGGCGGCACATGCTTGAGCACGGCGGGCGGCTCGGCCGCGCGGCACGCGACCATGGCATTCCGCGCGAGGCGTGGCTGGACCTGTCGACGGGCATCAGTCCCCGTGCATGGCCCGTGCCGTCCATTCCGCCCGAGGCATGGCATCGCTTGCCGGAAGACGACGACGGCCTGCTGGAGGCAGCGCGTGCTTACTACGGTACGCAGTACCTCCTGCCCGTCGCGGGTTCGCAAGCCGCCATCGCCGCGCTGCCGAGACTTCGTCCGCCGTGCCGCGTCGCGGTGGTTGAGCCCGGGTACGCCGAACATGCGCATGCATGGCGGCAGGCGGGGCATGAGGTCGCGACCTTGCCGATGGACGAATTGCTGTCGCGGGCCGACGAGTTCGACGTCGTGGTGCTGATCCGGCCGAACAACCCGACCGGCCAATGCAGTGACGTGGAACGCCTGCTGTCGCGCCCTGTAGGAGCGCGCCCTGCGCGCGACAGCTTTTCGCGAGGAGCGACAGGGCCTGTTCTTCATGGCCCCAAAAACTGTCGCGCGCAAGGCGCGCTCCTACAGGAGCAACGCTGGCTGGTGGTGGATGAAGCATTCATCGATGCCCAGCCGGAGCGCAGCCTCGTTCCCTATGCGGGCGAAGGCCTCATCGTCCTCCGCTCCGTCGGCAAGTTTTTCGGCCTCGCCGGAGCGCGCGCGGGGTTCGTCGCCGCATGGCCGGGCTTGCTGGAAGCGCTGGCCGAGATGCTCGGGCCATGGACGCTGACGGGCCCGACCCGGCATGTCGTGACCCGCGCGCTTTCCGATGCGGCCTGGCACGCACCGGCGCGTACGTGGCTACGCGAGGCGTCTTCCCGGCTGGCGGCCCTCATGGCGCGGCACGGCCTGTCGCCTTCCGGAGGCTGCGAGTTCTTCCAGTACGTGGAACGGCCCGACGCGCAGGCGCTGCATCGTGCGCTGGCGGAACGCGCCATCCTCGTGCGCCATTTCGACCGGCCGCAGGCCCTGCGCTTCGGCCTGCCGGGCAGCGAAGAAGGTTTCGCGCGCCTCGACCGCGCCCTCGCCGAGGTGCTCGCATGAGCGCACGCGTCGTCATGGTGCAGGGCTGCACCTCGGATGCGGGCAAGAGCACGGTGGTGGCCGCGCTGTGCCGCTGGCTGTACCGCCGCGGCGTTGCCGTCGCGCCGTTCAAGCCGCAGAACATGGCACTGAATTCCGCGGTGACGATCGACGGCGGCGAGATCGGTCGCGCCCAGGCCGTGCAGGCGCAGGCGGCGGGGGTGCCTGCGCACACCGATTTCAATCCCGTGCTGTTGAAGCCCAACAGCGACACGGGTGCCCAGGTGATCGTGCATGGCCGTCCGGTCGGAAACATGGATGCGGTCGGCTATCACGCATACAAGCGCGTGGCCATGGACGCCGTGCTCGCCTCGCATGCACGACTGGCCGCGGCGTATGCCGCGGTGGTCGTCGAAGGCGCGGGCAGCCCGGCCGAGATCAACCTGCGCGATCGGGACATCGCCAACATGGGTTACGCGGAGGCCGTCGATTGCCCGGTGATCCTGGTGGCGGATATCGACCGTGGTGGGGTCTTCGCCCATCTCGTGGGTACGCTCGCGCTGCTGTCGGAAAGCGAGCGTGCGCGCGTCGCCGGTTTCGTCATCAACCGTTTCCGCGGCGACATCGCGTTGCTGCAACCGGGCCTTGACTGGCTGGAGCGGCATACCGGAAAGCCCGTACTCGGCGTCTTGCCTTACCTGCACGGACTGGTGCTCGAAGCTGAGGATGCGTTGCCCGCGACGGGCGAAGCGAAGCCCCGCGCGCGCCTGCGCGTCGCGGTCCCGGCGTTACCTCGGATCAGCAACCACACCGACCTGGACGCGTTGCGCCTGCATCCCGAGGTGGAATGCCGCCTCGTCGGACCAGGAGAAACCTTCCCGGCCTGCGATCTCGTGCTGCTCCCCGGCTCGAAGTCCACGCGCGCCGATCTTGCCTGGCTACGCGCCCAAGGCTGGGACGCGGCGATCCTGCGCCATGTCCGTTATGGCGGAAAAGTGATCGGCATCTGCGGCGGCATGCAGATGCTCGGCCGCGCCGTGCACGATCCCGACGGAATCGAAGGTCCCGCCGGGTGGAGCGACGGCCTGGGTCTGCTCGACCTGGAAACCACGCTTGCGCCCACGAAGCAACTGCGCAACGTGCACGGCCGGCTCGCGGCCGGCGGTGCGCCCGTGGCGGGTTACGAGATTCATTGCGGCGTGAGCGTGGGCCCGGACCTGGCACGGCCAGCCGTCCTGCTGGCGGATGGGCGCATCGATGGCGCCCGCTCCGACGACGGCCGCGTCTTCGGCACCTATCTTCACGGCGTGTTCGACCGGCCGGAGGCGCTTGCCGCCCTGCTGGACGAAGCGGGGCTTTCCGGAGCGGCGCCATTGGACATCCACGCCTTGCGCGAAGCGACCCTCGACCGCCTCGCCGATACCGTGGACGGGCACATGCAAACCGCTGCGCTCGCATCGCTCTTCGGACTGCCTCCATGCTGACCCTCATCCTCGGCGGTGCACGCTCGGGCAAGAGCGCCCTGGCCGAACGCCTCGCCATCGACAGTGGCCGCGAGGTCGTCTACGTCGCCACCGCGCAGGCACTCGACGGCGAGATGGCCGGGCGCATCGCCCACCACCGCGCGCAGCGGCCCGCGGAATGGCTCGTCGTGGAGGAACCGCTCGCGCTTGCCGACACGCTTCGCCGGCACGCGAGCGCAGGTCGCTTCGTCCTGGTGGATTGCCTCACCCTGTGGTTGTCCAACCTGCTCGGCATGGACGGAGACGCGCGCTTCGACGGGGAACGCGTGGCACTGCTCGACATCGTCGCGTCGCTTCCCGGCGAGATCGTCTTCGTCAGCAACGAGGTAGGCCTCGGGATCACGCCGCTCGGCGAGCTCACGCGCCGCTTCGTCGATGAAGCGGGGCGTCTCCACCAGGCGCTCGCGCAGCGTTGCGACCGTGTCGTCTTCGTCGCTGCCGGCCTGCCTCTTCTCCTCAAAGGAACGCTTCCATGAACGACTGGCTCGCGGCGCCTTGCCGCGTACCGGACCAGGCTGCCACCGACGCCGCGGCGGCACGACAGGACACGCTCACGAAGCCGCCGGGCTCACTGGGCAGGCTCGAAGCGATCGCCATCCAGCTGGCCGGCCTCCAGGCGACGCCACGACCGCGGGCCGAGCGCGCGCGCATAGCCGTGTTCGCCGCCGATCACGGCGTGGCGGCCGAAGGCATCTCCGCGTTCCCGCAAGCCGTGACCGGCGAGATGTTGCGCAACTTCGCGCATGGCGGCGCGGCCATCGCCGTGCTCGCGCGCGAGCTTCGCGCCACGCTGGAGGTGGTGAATCTCGGCACCGTGAACGATCCGGGCGAGATTGCCGGTGTGCGTCGCCATGTGATCGCCGCCTCTACCGCGAACATGTGCGTGCAGGCCGCGATGACCGATGCGCAACTCGACGCGGCGCTGGCCGCCGGCGTGGCGAGCGTCGGCGGTGCGATCGCCGCAGGCACGGACATCTACATCGGCGGCGAAATGGGCATCGGGAATACCACCGCCGCGAGCGCCCTGGCCTGCGCGCTGCTCGGCGATGCGCCGGAAGCGCTCGCAGGCAGGGGTACCGGCCTGGATGACGACGGCGTGGCGCTCAAGGTGCAAGTCATCGCGCGCGCTCTGCGGATGCATCGGGATGCCGTCACCCCTCGCGAGCGCCTGCGCCGGCTCGGCGGCTTCGAGATCGGCGCGCTCACCGGTGCTTTCGTCGCGGCGGCACAGCGCGGCCTGCCCGTGCTGGTGGACGGCTTCATCGCCAGCGTGGCGGCACTGGCCGCCGTGGCCCTGCGCCCCGACGTGCGGCCGTGGCTGCTCTTCGCGCATCGGTCGCGGGAACGCGGTCATGCGCGGGTGCTCGCTGCCATGGATGCCGAGCCGCTGCTCGACCTGCACCTGCGCCTCGGCGAGGCCAGTGGCGCGGCAGTGGCCTTGCCTCTGCTGCGGCTCGCCTGCGCCCTGCATGGCTCCATGGCGACCTTCGCGGAGGCGGGAGTGTCGCAGGCATGAGCATCGACCTGCTTCGTCACGGCGATACGGGCCAGCGCAGTTACCGCGGCCAACTCGACGATCCGCTTTCCGGGCTCGGCTGGCGTCAGCTGCGCGACGCGGTGGAGGGAAGGGCATGGGATTGCGTGGTGTCGTCGTCGCTCTCGCGTTGCGCCGCGTTCGCCACCGAGCTGTCGGCACGGCGAGGGCTGCCGTTGCGCATCGATGCGCGTCTCGCCGAATACCACTTCGGCGACTGGCAGGGCGTGCCGATCGAGACCATCGCCGATACCGACGGCGACGCACTCGGGCGCTTCTGGAAAGACCCGGTCGCGTGTCCACCGCCAGGCGCGGAACCCTTCGCGGCATTCCGCGAACGGCTCTCGCAGGCGCTCGACGACATCGCCTCCGAAGCGGAGGGCGCTCGTGTCCTCGTCGTGACGCATGGTGGCGCGATACGCCTGCTGCGTTGCCTCGCCGAAGGCCGTGGATTCGGCGACATGGCGGCCATCGACGTGCCGCATGCCTCCCTGCATGCCATCGCCTGGCCTCCGGACTCGCGTCCGGAAAGGTCTTCGCTCGCACGGAACGGCTGATGCGCGCCCTGGCAGTCGCCTTTGCCTTCCTCACCCGCCTGCCGGTACCGCGCGTCGGCATGCTGCCCGGTACGCAAGCGGCATCGCTGAAGTGGTATCCGCTGGTGGGGCTCGTGCTCGGCGCGCTGCTCGCCGGTGCGATGACAGTGCTGCTTCGGGTGTTTCCGGTCCGCCCCGTCGGCGCCATGGTGCTCGTCGCCTGGGTGGCGTTGACCGGTGCGCTGCACCTCGACGGCCTGGGCGACAGCGCGGATGCCTGGATCGGTGGGCTCGGCAGTCGCGAACGCACGCTGGCGATCATGAAAGACCCGCGCAGCGGCCCCGCCGGCGTCGTCGCGCTAGTGCTCCTGCTGTTGCTGAAGTTCTCGGCGCTCGCCACGCTCGGCAACCCGTGGCTCCTGCTGCTGCCGCCGTTGCTCGGCCGCAGCGCGATCGTGGCGTGGTTCCTGACGACGCCTTACGTGCGACCCGGCGGCCTGGGCGATCCGCTGCGCGGCGCGCCGGCGACCGGTTGCCGCATCGCGCTCGCACTGGCCGTGATGGTCTCGCTCTGCTTTGGCAAGGCAGGTTTGCTCGTGCTGGTGACAGCCTTCGTCACGGGCTGGTCGTGGCGCCGTGCGGTGGTGCATCGCCTGGGCGGATTCACCGGCGATACGGCGGGTGCCCTGGTCGAACTCGTGGAGACCACGACCCTCGTCGCCTTGCTGTTGTTGTAGAAGCGCGCTTGCGCGCCGCTCCGCTTGAGCTCAAGTGTTCTTACGGTTCGGCCCGCCGGAAACTGGCGCGATATTGGGCCGGCGTCACACCCATACGCGCGTGGAAGACGATCCTCATCCGGTCCGCCGATCCGAACCCGCATTCGGCAGCGACGGCCTTCAGCGGCCGGTCGCTTCCTTCCAGCAACCGGCGCGCCGCATCGACACGCGCGCGCTCGATGAATTCGCGCGGTGTAGTCCCGGTCGCCTGCACGAAATGCCGGGCGAGGTTCCGGGGGCTCATGCCGACGACAGCCGCAAGCGACTCCACGGTATGGCAGCGTCCAAGGTTGGCCATGACGTAGTCCTGCACCCGTGCGATGGGCGATTCCTGATCCGCAGGTGCTGTGAGATAAGGACTGAACTGCGATTGCCCACCCTGGCGCTGGGCAACCACGACCAGCTGCCTGGCGACCTTGAGCGCCGTTTCGGCGCCATGCCGCTGCCCGACAAGCGCCAGGCCAAGATCTATCCCCGCAGTCACACCAGCCGCGGTGATCAGACGTCCATCCCGGATATAGATCGCATCCGCTTCGACTTTCGCTTTTGGGAACCGGGCCGCCAATGCCTGTGCATCCTGCCAGTGGGTCGTGACGCGCCGGTCGTCCAGGAGGCCGGCGTAGCCGAGGACAAACGCGCCGGTGCAGATCGATCCATAGATGCCCGAGCGCCACGGCAGCTGCTTGACCCATTCGACCAGGGACGGTTCGGGCTCCGCTTCCGGCGTCGCGGCGCCGGCAATCAGAACGATGTCGAAGCGGGCAGCCGCCTCCTCCAATGTCAGGTCGGCCAGCATGCGAATGCCACTGGACGCGCGCAACGGATAGCGGTGCGCGGCGACCAGCACGGTTTCATAGCGGTCGGCCCTGTCGAGGAACGTGTTCGCCTCGGCGAACACGTCCATGGGTCCCGCGACGTCGAGGGCCTGAACGCCCTCTTGTATGACGATCGCAATTTCTTGTACCGGCACCGCTTACCGCCTCTCCAGCCAAGCCATCCATTATGCGGGCGACGCCACCTCGGTCTTGACTGGAACAACGTTATGGTTGAGCCGGAACATGTTGGTGGGATCGTAGGTGTGCTTGATGGACGCCAGCCGCGCATACCGGGCCGCGCCGTAAATCGCCGCTGCGTCGCCCGCCTCATCCGGTGCGAGGTTGTTCGCGTACCGCCGGTCGCCCTGCCAGGGCTGCATGCCGTCGAGCAGACCGGCGACCGACTGCTTGAGCTGCTGCTCCTGCGACAGCGGACCGGCCGCGACGCCGAGCAGGCTGTACGGCAAGCCGCGGGTAGCCACGGCGTTGGGCACGGCCGGCTCGCGGTCCCACGCTCCGCCCAGCGCCCGCAACTCGGCGATCGTCAGGTCGGTTTCTGCGTCGGGGCCGACGAGCTCGACCAGCTTGTCCTGCGCCTCCGAGGGAAAGGCGCGGAGCATGATGCCCCGCTCGTAATAAGGCACGGGGTCGGTAGGCTCGTTATGGATCGACGCGACTTCCGTGTACGGCATGTCCCGCAGCGTATCCAGGACGGCCGGCGCTATCGCGCGCAGCGGCTCCACCATCCGCTCGCCGTCCGCGGTCGTGCCGTTATAGGCGATCCGCAGCGACACCAGGAACTTCCCGCGCAGGAGCTCGGGCACTTCCGGCATCGACGGCATCCGCAACACGGCGATCGACGTGACCATGGTTTCCGGGGTGCCAGGATGCCAGGCGGCCCAGGCTCGCAACACGTCGCGCGTCCGCTCACCGGGAAAGTAGATGGCGCCGCCGTAAAGCCGGGACACCGGGAACAGGTCGAATTCAAGCGCAGTGACCACGCCGAAGTTGCCCTTGCCGCCACGCAACGCCCAGAACAGGTCGGGTTCGGATTCCGCGTCGACATGCCGCAGTCTGCCGTCCGCGGTTACCACCTCGAGCGAGCGCACATGGTCGGCGGCGTAGCCTTGGGAGCGGCCGAGGGTGGGGCTGAGACCCCCGCCCAGGGTGTAGCCGGAGACGCCCACGGTGGGGTTCGATCCGCTGAGCGGGGCCAGCCCGGACTCGGCCGCCTTCGCGATGACCTCCGACCACAGCACTCCGGCTCCGACCCGGGCCGTGCGCCTGCCGGCGTCGATCGTTATGTCGTTCATTCGATGGGTCGCGATCATGACGGCGCCGCTTGCGGAACCGACGACCTGGTGGCCGGTGGTCTTCACCAGGACTGGCCGCCGTTGCCGCGCCGCGAAGGTGACGGCTGCCTGGACATCGGCCGCGCTCTCCGGCGCCACGATCAGTGCGGGCACCAGCGCGTGATTCAGATTGAAGACGACGCGTTCGTCGTCGTATCCCGCATCGCCCGGGAGCAGGACCGAACCCGCCACCATGGCGGCGAGGGGCGCCGCCTCCTCGGGCGATACCGGCGGCAGGGATGAATCGTGCAAAGCGGCGAAGGGTGACGATGGATGGCGCATGGATCGTTGCTCCCGGGCGAGATAGGACGACTTGTCCTGATGTCGCAACAGGATCCCGCACCGGACGACGCACGCGGTCCTGCGAATCAGGACAGTCGTACGTCGTTCTCGTCACTCACCAGCGGATCGATCGAGCAGATCTTCAGGAAGCGCGCAAGGCGCGCTCCTGCACGCGCGTCTTAACCGCCGACTTCGCGCATCCACGCGTCCATGCCACCTTCGACATTGAACAGCTGCGTGAACCCGTGCGCCGCGAAGCGCTCCGCGGCTGCGCGGCTGGAGACGCCGACGTTGCAGATGAAGGCGATCGGCGTGTCCTTGGGCAACTGGGCCAGGCCTTCGTAACCTTCGTTCTCGAGGATGCGCGCGCCGTCGATCGGCGCGACGAGCGCGCGGTTGTGCGCGGGGCGGGTATCGACCAGCACCACGTCGCCGGCATCGAGCTTCGCCTTCAGTTCCTGCACGCCGATGGAGCCGATGTCGACGGCACCCGGGAACTTGAGGCTGAGGCCTTCGCCCTGCACCGTGGACACCCAGTCGATCACGATGCCCTTGGCACGCGCCGCGCTGCCCGGGTCGAAGTGCACTTCGATGCCGCTGGCGACGGTGACGATGTCGTGGTCGCCGGCCGGAGCGAGCTGGAAGCCGGCGCTGTGGTCGGGACCGATTTCCAGGTGCAGAGCCATGCCCTGCGCGTTGGCCATGCCGCCGCGGATGGCCTCGGCGGCCTTCTCGGTGATGGTGATCTCGGGGGGCGTACGATCCGGTGCCGGGGCGCCGAACAAGGTGTAAAGCTCACCGCTGGTGTACATCTGGCGGATGATGTCCGAGCCGCCGATCAGCTCGCCCTTCACGTAGAGCTGCGGAATGGTCGGCCACTGGCCGTATTCCTTGATGCCCTCGCGGATTTCCGGGTCTTCCAGCACGTTCACCGTGTGGTAGGTCGGAACTACGTCGTTCAGGGTGTTGATCGCCGCGGCGGAGAAACCGCACATCGGCTGCTGGCGCGTCCCCTTCATGAACAGCACGACGTCGTGCTGGCCGAGGAGGGATTCGATGCGCTCGCGGGTGGGTATATCGAGGGCCATGGGGTCACCGCGGGGAGGAAAGGGAGCCATTTTACCGGCATCCCTCGCACATGGGCCCATTCCCTGCGGATTCAACCTGCCACGGGGACCTCGACGCCGCGCAGCCCCGACAGGTCGGCCCGGCAGTCCGCCAGCGGGGCGAAGCCCAGCACGGCCTCCGGCGAGGGCAGCACGGTTTCGCGGCTGGCGCGCCCCAGCGGCGTGATCCGGTCGGTCCAGTGGATGAGCTCCATGGCGCCCGTGAAGTCTTCGACCAGGGCCGTGCAGTGTTCCACCCAGTCGCCGTCGTTCAGGTAGAGAACGCCTTCCATGGGCCGCACGTGGCCGAAATGAATGTGGCCGCAGATATGCCCGTCGAGCCCGCGCTCGCTGGCGTCGCGCGCCACGCGCCGCTCGTAGTCGCGGATATAGGCGAGGGCGGCTCCGAGGTGCGACTTCAGGATGATCGACAGCGGCAGGTAGGGCAGTTCCAGGCGCGTGCGCACGGCATGCACGCGGCGATTGGCCCAGCAGATGAAGCGGTGCAGGGTGTCGCCGAGCCAGGCAATCCAGCGCCGGCCGACATGCTCCGGATCGAATTCGTCGCCGTGGCTCACCCGGTAGCGGCGCCCATCGGCACCTTCGTGGATGGCGTCCAGTTCCACGCGGATGCCCGCGATGCTGGAGCCCACCAGGCCGCGCATCTGGAAGTCGTGGTTGCCGGGAATGTAGACGACTTCGACGCCGCGGGCGGCGATCGAAACCAGTTCCGCGAGCACGGCGGTATGGTCCGCATGCCACCAATGGCGCTTCGCCAGGGCTTCCAGGTCGACGATGTCGCCGACGAGGTAGAGCCGCTCGCAGTCGAGGCTGCGAAGGAAGTCGAGCAGGTATGCAGCCTTGCAATCGGGCGTGCCGAGGTGCACGTCGGAGATGAAGGCGCTGCGGCAGGTGAGCTTCGCCATGGCATCGGTTCCCGGGTTGTCCCGGGTAGCCAGTCTCGGGCCGGGAGGTAACCGGGCCATGGCGGGGGTATTGCAAAGTTATTGCGGTCCGGAACCCCGGCCCGTTGTTGTAGGAGCGCGCCTGCGCGCGACATGTTTTGAGGCCGTGAGTAACAGGGCCTGCTGCTCTTCGCGAAAAGATGTCGCGCGCAGGCGCGCTCCTACAGGTCGGGGCGGGGGGCCAGAGCGGCCTCGGCTTCGGGGAGGATGACGTCCACCCAGGTTGCATACTGCGCCGCCGAGGGATGCAGGCCGTCGTCCACCAGCATGCCGGGCTTTGCGCCGGCCTCTCGCGAGGCCGGCGTCACGTCCACCCAGCGCGCGTGCACCCGCAGGGTTTCGTCGCGGGCGATGGCATTGAAGGTGTCGATGGCCCGCGCAATCGCGGCGCGGTCGCGTCCTTCGGCGAAGGCGGTCACGCCCCAGTCCGGGATGGAGACGACCACCACGCGGCGGGCATCGCCGGCCAGGCCGGCGGCGCGCCGGAGCAGGGCGAGGAATTGTTCGCGGTACTCGGCGGCAGGCCGTTCGCGGTACTGGTTGTTCACGCCGATCAGCAGCGTGACCAGTCCGTAGCCGGGACCCAGCGCGGCGGCATCCATCGCCGACGAGAGTTCGTCCGTGGTCCAGCCGGTAGTGGCGACGATGCGCGGCGCGTCCACGAGGATGCCGCGTTCGCGCAGGCGCGTGGCGAGCTGCACCGGCCAGCGGCCTTCCTCCGCGACGCCTTCGCCGATGGTGTATGAGTCGCCCAGGGCGAGGAACGCCGTTGCAGCCATGCGCTCAGGCCACCGCGCTGGCGGCCGGCATCGCTTCCGCGGCCATGCGGCCGAGGACCCGGTCGATGCGGGCGAACACCTCGGTCAACTGCGCGGGCTCGGGCAGCAGGGTGAGGCGCAGGTGGCGGCTCGCCGACAGGTTGAAGCTGGTGCCGGGAACGAGGAGCACGTTTTCCTCCTCCAGCAGGCGCAGCGCGAAGGCAGTGTCGTCGAAGGACGCGATGGCATCCGCGCGCACCTGCGGGAACGCGTAGATGGCGCCGCCCGGCGCCACCACGTCGAGGAACGGGCTGGCCGCCACGCCTTCGAGGACGATGCGGCGGGCCTCGTGCAGGCGTCCGCCCGGCGAAGTGAGCTCGCCGATCGTGGGCTTGTCGAGCAGCGCCGGGCGCACGGCCCATTGCGCGGTGACGTTGGCGCACAGGCGCAGCGCGGCGAGCAGCTGCAGCGCGTCGCGGTACTCGGCCGTGCGGCGGGGATCGCCGGAAAGGCTCATCCAGCCCACGCGGTAGCCGCAGGCACGATGCACTTTCGACAGGCCGCCGAAGCTCACGCAGGGATGGTCGCCCGCGATGGCGGCAAGAGGCTGGAACGGCACGCCGTCGTACACGATCTCATCGTAGATCTCATCGCAGAGCAGGAGCAGGCCGTGCCGCCGTGCGACGTCCACGATGCGTTCCAGCAAGGCCCGGGGATAGACCGCACCGGTGGGATTGTTCGGATTGATGAGCACGAGCGCGCGCGTGCGCGGCGACACCAGGGCGTCGATCTCGTCCGGATCGGGCAGGTGGCCGTTCGCGGCGAGGCAGCGGTAGTAACGCGGGCTGCCGTCGTTGAGGATGGTGGCGGCGCTCCACAGCGGATAGTCCGGACTGGGAAGCAGCACCTCGTCGCCCGGCTGGAGCAGCGCGCGCAGTGAAATGTCGATGAGTTCGCTGACGCCGTTGCCGATGAACACGCGCTCCATGTCCACGCCGACGGCGCCACGGCCCCGCTGCTGGGCGACGATGGCTTCGCGGGCCTCTTCCAGGCCCTGTTCGTGACCGTAAGCCTCGCTGTCGGCCAGGTGCGCGCCGATGGCCTCGCGCAGGTGCGGCGGGGTCGTGAACCCGTAGCGCCCGGGATTGCCGATATTGAGCTTGATGATCGGCTGGCCGGCCGCTTCCATGTCGCGCGCGCGGCGGGTGAGGGCGCCGCGGATTTCGTAACGCACTTCCGCCAGGTGCGCGCTGGGCTTGATGGGTGACACGTGCTGCGTCCAATGGCTGCGCCGGGCGTTTCCGGCGGTCATGTCTCGATCCTAGCAGCGTCCTACGGAGCCCGCGAGCGGGCATAATCGCGCCATGACCGACACCCCGGACCTGGCGCGCCTGCGCCATATCGGCTGGCGCGACGCTGCCTTGCCTGACGATCCACGCCGCCTCGCGCGGGTGGTGGCGCAGCATCGCGCGGGTTACGAAGTGCACGACGGCTCGTCCGCGTTCAACGCCCAGCCCGCCGGACCCTTCCTCAAGCGCGGCCTGGACCCGTCCCTGCGTCCCGCGGTGGGCGACTTCGTATTCCTCGACCATGCCAGCCACCCGGTGATCGAAACGGTGCTTCCGCGCCGCTCCGTGCTCACCCGCGCCGCGGCGGGAGAGCGCTACGAGCGCCAGATCATCGCGACGAACATCGACTACGTGCTGGTGCTCACCGGGCTGGACGGCGACTTCAATCCCTCGCGCATCGAGCGGTACCTCACCCTCGTCGAAGGTTCCGGCGCACGCCCGGTCGTGCTGCTGGGCAAGGCCGACACCGGCGTGGACGTCGAGAGCGCGATCGCCGGGCTGGTTTCCCGGCTGCCCGCGGACGCGGCGGTGCACGCGATCAATGCGAAGGACCCGGCCACGGTCGACCTCCTGGCGCCTTATCTCGGTCCCGGCATGAGCGCGGTGCTGGTCGGCTCCTCCGGGGCCGGCAAGTCCACGCTGACGAACACGTTGCTGGGCGAAGAGCGCATGGCTACCGGTGCGGTGCGCACCCACGACAGCCGCGGCCGGCACACCACCACCCATCGCGCGCTGCTGAGCCTGCCGTCCGGCGGATGCCTGATCGACACGCCGGGCATGCGCGAACTCAAGCTCACCGGCGAGGAGAATCTCGACCTCTTCGCCGATATCGAGGTACTGGCCGCCCAATGCCGTTTCGCGGATTGCAGCCACGGCAACGAGCCGGGCTGTGCGATCCAGGCCGCGCTCGCCTCCGGTGAACTTTCGCCGCAGCGCTGGCGCAATTACCTCAAGCTGCACGACGAGCGTGAAGAACAGGCGGCGACGCTCGAGGCCCGCCTGAAGAAGAAGTCCGGCCCGAAGACGGGCGCCAGGCCGCGCCGTGGCGACTGGTCCCGCGACGACGACTGATCCCGCGGCCTGACGCCGCTCGCGCCGCCGCCCGACATACGCGGCTGTGAATCGTGATTAACGTGCCTTGCTCCTGTCGCAGAGCGAGGACTGGCCATGGTCACCAAGACGTACGGACGCAGCGCGCTGGCGCTCGGGCTTGCCGCTGTACTCGCCGCGCCATCGCAGGCGAAGCCCGAGCCCGCAAGGCTTGTCGTCGAGCAAGGCATGGCGGAGGTGCTCGAATCGGGCGAGATCCTGCAGGCCGCGGGTCCGGGCACGATAGCTGCGCGCGTCGATCCGCGAGGCACGCTTGACGCGGAAGACGCGAGTTTCAGCAACGAGGGTGACGGTACGCGCAGCGCGCGTGCCTACGGTGTCTTCGTCGCCAGTGGCGCTGGCCTTTCGCTCGCCGATAGCCGCGTCGCAGTGAAAGGGGCCTGGGGCGTCGGCATCCAGGCCCAGGACGGGGCGGAGCTCGCGCTGAGCGGAACACAGGTAGCCACGGAGGGCGAGGCGGGCATCGGTATGGTCGTGCAGCGCAGGGGACAGGTATCGCTCGCCGGCACGCGCGTGGAGTCTCTTGGAGCCCATGCCATTGCTCTGCTTGCGACCGGTACCTCCAGCATTACAGTCACGCACAGCAAGGTGCTCGCGGGAGGTGGCGGCGCCACCGCGCTCGCCATCGACAGCGGCGATGTGCACCTGCGCGACAGCACCCTGCAATCGCCCCAGGGCTATGCCATCTCGACGCGTTTCCGCCACGAGAGCTCCGCGCGCGTGCTTCTGGAGAATTCCGGAGTGCGCGGGCGGATCGAAAGCGGCGGACCCGGATTGTGGCTCCAGGCTAGCGGAAGCCATATCGACGGCGACGCCGTGCGGGCAGGGCAGGGCGATCTGGCCATGCATCTTGCCGGCGGTACCTGGCGAGGTCGCGCCGACCGCCTGACGGCGCTGTCGCTGACCCATGCCGCATGGACGCCGACGGGCGACAGCGATGTAAGCGATGTCCGGCTCGAGCCGGGCGGCCGTATCGACTTCGACCGTTCACAAGCGGGGTTCCGCACGCTTCGTGCCGGCAGCTGGCATGCGGACGCCGATGCCGCAGGCGTCTCTCTGGGCACGCGCTTCGACGAAGGCGGCCCATTGCGGGCACAGGCGACGGATCGTCTGCTCGTTCATCGCGATGCCGCCGGGCGTACCGCGCTGCACGTCACCAACGTCGGCGGCGACGGCGGTTCCACGGCCGGACGCGATGGAACGAACGGTCCTGGGGACGGTATCAGCGTCGTGCAGGTCGGTGGCGCTGCGAGTGCCGAATCCTTCCGCCTCGCCGGCGACTATGTGGCAGTAGGCCCGTGGCAATACCGGTTATCGGCTTACGAACCAGGCCGCAGCGATCCTTCACAGCGACTGGTCGAAGGCGAAGGTGAGGATTTCTGGGACTTCCGCCTGCAGAGCGTGCGTGCAAGCGATGCGGTACCGCGCGCCGCCCTCGTGCCGCAGGTGCCAGCCTATCTCGTGCTCGCCCATGCCTTGTTCGGCTACGGCCGGTCGGCAATGGATGCCCTGCGGCCCGTCGGGTCCGGTTCTCCGCGGGAACCGGCATTGCGCGTGCGCACCTTCGGCGGCGACGTCCGGTATCGCAGCAGTCTCGCCCAGCCGTCGTACCGAATTGACTACGCGCGACGCGATCGCGGCCTGCAGGTCGCGGGCGACATGATCGTCCAGGCCATCGGCGAAACGACACTGCGTACCGGCGTGGCCATCGCCGTGGGCCGTTCGCGTGTGTCGCCACGTGCCGCCGACGGACAAAGCGACGCGCGCGCGGATGGGCGTGGCCTGGCCTGGCATGCGGTGCTGACGACGGAAAGCGGATGGGAACTGGCGTCCTCCTATGCCTTCACGCATTACCGAATCGACGTGCATACGCCGGCGCGTGGCGAAGTGCTTCCGCGTCTTCGCGCGAATGCGAACGAAGCGTCGATCGACACTACGTTCCGCTGGCGGCCGTCGCCACGGCTGCTCATGGAACCGGGTGCCTCGATCCTGTGGCAGCGACTCCGCTTCAGCAGTGCGCGCGACCGGGATGGGATCGATCTGGGGGCGGGTTCGCCGCGACGGGTGACGACGCGCGTGGGCGCCCGCGCCTCGCTGCTGTTCCAACCCGCGAGGAAAACGCTCATGGCCTGGTCGCCGTATCTGGACCTTCGCTACGCCATCGCACGCGACAGCGGCTCGTCGCTATGGGCATCGGGCGAGCGGCTGCCTGCCGGCCGCGCCGGCCGTTCCCTCGAGCTCGCCGCCGGAGCGGCGTTCGACCTCGGCAGGCATTGGCATGCGTCGGCCGATGCCACGGCGCGCCTGCGCAGGGGCCGCGGCGGCGAATCCGGCCGCACGCTGCGGTTGGGCGCGGCACGGACCTTCTAGGTGTGAGCTTGTAAAGGACGCTTGACACGGCGGCGGAGAGCCTGCAGGATGGTGTCAAGCGTGCTTGACACCATCCGTCAGCACGCATTGCCCAGGGGTGGCCATGCGCGCCGTACACAAGCGTTACTTGCGTGAATTTTTTCCGGCGATGCTCGCTTACGTGCTGCTGGTCTTCCTGTCGGTGCACTGGCTCAAGACGCTCGAGGGCGGCTTGCCACGCACGAGCGTCACCCTGTTGCCCGTGCTGCCGATCGCCTTTGTCATCCGCGCGATGGTGCGGGTAATCCGCGACCAGGACGAATTCGAGCGGCGCATCGACCTGGAAGCCATCGCCATCGGTGGCGCGATCGGCGGTTTCGGCTTCTTTACGTACGGCATGCTGCTCAACGCGAAGGTGATCCCGCCCACGACGGCCGAGTCCGTCGCGATATGGGTCCTGCCGGTGCTGCTCGGGTGCTTCGGCGTCGTGAAGTGCGCCGTCCGGCTGTACTACCGCGCACGATGAACAACCGCGTCCGCGAACTGCGTACCTTGCTGGGCTGGTCCCAGGCCGACCTGGGCGAAAAGCTCGACGTTTCCCGGCAGACGGTGAACGCGATCGAGACGGGCAAATACGATCCCAGCCTGCCGCTCGCCTTCAAGATCGCGAAGCTGTTCGAACTGCCCATCGAAGCCATCTTCAGTCCCGGGGGACAGGAATGAAACGAGCACCACGCATAGTCGTCGCCGTTGCCATCGTCGCCGCCGTCCTGGCCGGAAGGCATTGGACGCGGCACGATGCCGGGGAACCGGCCGGGGCCACACCGCCGGCGGCGACGAAGACGGCGCCGCCCCGTGTATGGAAACTCGGCACGCTGGAACTGAAGCCCTGCGAATTGCCGCAGCCGCATTCGGGGCTGTCCACCGCGGCCTGGTGCGCGCCGTTCCAGGTACCGGAAGACCGCGCTCACCCCGAGGGGAGGAAGATTTCCTTGCGTCTGGCGGTGGTGCGCAGCAGCGCTCAGGTGCCCGCGAGCGACATGGTCGCCTTCATCGCGGGCGGGCCCGGCCAGTCCGCGACGGAAAGCTATCCGGCCATCGCGCCGGCGCTGGCGCCGTTGCTGTCGCAACGCAACCTGCTGCTGCTCGACCAGCGCGGCACGGGCGGGTCGCATCCGCTGAGTTGCCGAGACGACGAACCCGCTGCGCCCGGCGGCATGGAGGACGAAACGGGATTCGACGCCGGCGCGGTGCGCAAGGAGACCCTCGCCTGCCTCGACCGGCTCTCGAAGGATGCCGACGTGCGCTTCTATACGACCACCGATGCCGTGGCCGATCTCGAAGACGTGCGCCGCGCCCTCGGCTCGCCGAAGTTCGACCTGTTCGGCGTCTCGTACGGCACGCGCGTGGCGCAGCAGTACGCGATGCGCCATCCCGACGGCTTGCGCACGCTGATCCTGGACGGCATCGCCCCGAACAGCCTCGTGCTTGGCGAGGACTTCGCGATGAACCTCGACGCCGCTCTCAAGGCGCAATTCGCCCGCTGCCATGCCGACGAGGCCTGCCGTACGCGCTACAGCGATCCCTACCAGACGCTCTACCAGTTGCGTGACGCGCTGCGTGCCAATCCGCACAAGGTAAGTTTCCGCGACCCGCAGAACTACGCCTCGGTGCAGCGCGTGCTCAGCGAATACTCGCTGGCCACGGTGGTGCGGATGTTCGCCTACTCGCCGGAAACCGCGGCGCTGCTGCCCCTGTCGATCGATGCCGCGGCGCATGGCGACGTCGGCCCGCTGCTTGGCCAGGCCAAGCTGCTCACCGGCGACCTGGGCGACACCATGGACGGCGGCATGCAGTACTCGGTGATCTGCAGCGAGGATGCCGGCCTGCTGCGTCCGCGACCGGAGGACAAGGACACCATTCTGGGCGATACGATGATCCAGGCCTTCGGCGCGGCTTGCTCGGTGTGGCCGCATGGCACGCGCCCGGCGGACTTCCGCCAGCCGCTGAAGAGCGACGTGCCCGCACTGCTGATGTCGGGCGAGTTCGATCCGGTCACGCCGCCCCGTTACGGCGAGGAAGTGCTGAAGGGCCTCCCCAATGGCCGCCACCTCGTCCTGAAGGGGCAGGGGCACAACGTGGTGGCGCGCGGCTGCATGCCGCGCCTGCTGGACCGGTTCATCGACAAGGCCGATGCGAAGGGGCTCGATGCGAGCTGCCTGGAGCGCCTCTCGCCCTTGCCTGTCTTCATCGGATTCAACGGAGCGACCCCATGATCGAGGTGAAGGATCTGCACAAGGCCTTCGGCGACGTGCACGCCGTCAACGGCGTGAGCTTCACCGCGCGGGACGGCGAGATCACCGGCCTGCTCGGCCCCAACGGCGCGGGCAAGACCACCACGCTGCGCATGCTCTACACCCTGATGACGCCGGATGCGGGGCAGGTGCTCGTCGATGGCGTGGATGCGGCAACCGATCCGCTGGCGGTGCGTCGCCAGCTGGGTGTGCTGCCCGATGCGCGCGGCCTGTACAAGCGGCTGACCGCCGCGGAGAACATCGATTACTTCGGGCGGCTGCAGGGCGTGCCGGAGGACCTCCTGCGCGAGCGCCGCGAGCTCCTCATCGATGCGCTGGAGATGCGCGACATCGCCGGCCGGCGCACGGAAGGTTTCTCGCAGGGCCAGCGGGTGAAGACGGCAATCGCCCGCGCGCTCGTGCACGACCCGCGCAACGTGCTGCTCGACGAACCGACCAACGGGCTCGACGTGATGGCCACCCGCGCGATGCGCCACTTCATGCGCCGGCTGAAGGACGAAGGGCGCTGCGTGCTGTTCTCCAGCCACATCATGCAGGAGGTGGCGGCACTCTGCGACCGCATCGTGGTGATCGCGCATGGCCGCGTGGTCGCAGACGAGACGCCCGCGGCTCTCCTTGCCCAGACGGGCCAGGCCAGCCTCGAGGACGCCTTCGTGAGCATCATCGGCACCGACGAGGGACTCGCCGCATGAAAGCGTTCAGCACCGTTTACTGGAAGGAAGTGCGCGAGAACCTTCGCGACCGCCGCACCCTCGTCAACGCACTGGTGACAGGACCGCTGCTGGGACCGGTGATGTTCATCATGCTGATGAACATCATGATCAATCAGCAGCTGGAGAAGTCGGACCGGCCGCTGTCCGTGCCGGTCATCGGAGCGGAACTCGCGCCGAACCTCGTGGGCGCACTGAAGAGCGCGGGCATCGATGCTGCGCCAGCGCTGGCCGACCCTGAAACGGCAGTGCGCGAGCAACGCGCCGACGTGGTCGTGCGCATCTCGCCCGAATACGCGAAGGCCTGGAGCAGGGGCCAAGCCGTGCAGGTGGAGCTGATCTACGACTCGTCGCGTCGCGATGCGTCCACGCCGGTGATGCGCGTGCGCAACCTCGTCGAGGGCTACGGGAAACGCGAGGGCGCGATGCGCCTCATCGCGCGCGGCCTGTCGCCGACCACCGCGTGGCCGGTGCAGGTGGCCGAGCGCGACCAGGCCAGCTCGCAGTCGCGTTCCGCGCTGATGTTCTCGTTCCTGCCGTATTTCTTCGTGCTCACCGTATTCCTCGGCGGCATGTATCTCGCCATCGACCTCACCGCCGGCGAGCGGGAAAGGCAGTCGCTCGAGCCGCTGTTCGTGAATCCCGTGCCGCGCTGGAAGATCCTCGCCGGCAAGCTGGCCGCGATCTGCACCTTCTCCATCGTCAGCCTGCTGCTCAGCGTGGCCGCCTTCGCCACCGCGCCCTGGTTCATCCCCACCGACAAGCTGGGCATCGCGTTGGACCTCGGCCTGCGTTTCGGCGCGCAGGTGGTGCTGCTGATGCTGCCGCTGATCCTCCTTCTCGCCGCGCTGCAGTCGCTGGTGTCCGCCTTCGCGAAGAGCTATCGCGAGGCGCAGACCTACCTGTCGGTCCTCATGATCATCCCGATCCTGCCAAGTGCGTTGCTGTCGGTGATTCCGGTGCGCGCCGAGCCGTGGATGTACGCGGTGCCCTTGCTCGGGCAGAACCTCGGCATCGTGCAGTTGCTGCGTGGCGACGGCGTGCCCGCGTGGCAGATGGGTCTCTGCCTCGCCGGCGGATTCGCGGCGGCGCTACTGGCGGTGTGGGCGACGGCGTGGATGTACCGCGCGGAACGCCTGGCCATTTCCGGCTGACCCGACCGCGTGGATGTAGGAGCGCGCCTGCGCGCGACAGCTTTTCGCGAGACGCAACAGGCCGTGTTGCTCACGGCCTCAAAAGATGTCGCGCGCAGGCGCGCTCCTACATCAGCGCCATCTGACGTCGACGCCTACGAGGAACGAACGGCCGGGCGCCGGCTCGTAATACCGCCCGTTGCCGTCGTTCACGATCACCGAGCCGATCACGTGGCGGTCGGCGAGGTTGTCCACTCGCGCGAAGGTGTTCACCCGCCACGGACCTTCGTCGAACACGTAGCCGCCGGACAGGCCGAAGAGCGCATAGCCGGGTGCGGATTCGGTACCGAGGTCGTTGACCGAGGTGGCGCCCATGGCACTCATGTCCAGCCCGGCCTGCCAGCCGCTCGAAGCGCCGTAGTTCAGTGCGGCGTACCCGACGGAACGCGGCACGCCGGGAATGCGGGTGCCGGCCTGTACCGGCGTATCCGGCGCTGGGCACCCGGCGGCGACGCAGGTGAGGAAGGGCGTGCGAAAACTCGCCTGCAAGTGCGTATACGAGGCGACGAAGCGCAGGTTCCGCGCCAGCTCGTCCTTGAACGATGCCTCCACGCCCTGGCGGCGTGAGCGCGCGATGTTCTGGTAGGTGGTGCGCCCGCCCAGGTTCGTCGCCACGGCGAGCTCGTCGTCGCTGTCGGCGCGGAACACCGCGAGGCCGGCTTCCATCCCTTCGGACGGGCGCAGCTTCAGGCCAAGCTCCGCGTTGTGCGAATGCGAAGGCTTCAGGTCGAAGGCAAGGCCGGGGCCACGGTCCGCGCGATAACCAAGTTCGGAGAACGTGGGTGTCTCGAAGCCGCGCCCCCAGTTCGCGTACACGTGCATCCAGGGGGCCGCGCGCCAGAGCACGCCGAACACCGGCGTGGTCGCGGAATACTTCACCGTGCCGCTGTCGTCGGGATTGCCCGGCGCGACGTAACGGTCGCTGGAACGGAAGCGCACTTCGCTATGCCGCGCGCCACCCATCACCGTCCAATCGTCCGCGACGCGCCAGGTGGCCTGGGCGTACTGGTCGAAGTCGAACACGCGGTCGATCTCGTCACGCCGCTTCGCGCCGCGCACGCCAAGGGTATCGCCCACGAAGTTCTCGTAGCCCTGGCGATGCTGCTCCTGGTTGTCGTAAGCGAGGCCGGCAGCCAGTTCGAACGGCTTCCCCGCGAGCGTGTCGCGCCACGTCCAGCGCGCGTCGCCGCCGCCGTATTCGTTGTCCAGGTCCACCACGCCGCCGGAGTTGCCCGGCTGCGAGACCTGGGTGGCAACCGGAATGGACAGGTATTGCGTTACCCCGCGCTGGCCGTAATAACCCATCACGCGGAGGCTGTTGGCATCGTCGATGCGCTGATCGTAGATCAGGCCGGCTTGCTGCTGGTCGGCCGACTTGCGCGTATTGAACGTTTCCGCGGCGGTCGCCACCTGGCGCGGGTTGGCCTGGTACTGCTGGCGGGTGAGGCCCAGCGGGTCCTGCGCGTCGGGCACGTCGAGCGTGTTCACCACCAGGGTCAGCTTCGCGTCGTCGTCGATCTTCCAGCCGATTTTCGCGTTGCCCGATTCGCGCCGCGCGGCGCTATGGTCGCGATAGCCGCTGGTGCGGAAGTGGGTGAAGTCGATGTTGTAGTCCACGGGGCCATCCACGCCCCGCGCGTTTACCGAACTGCGGAAGTTGCCGTTGCTGCCCCCGGCCACGCCGAAGCGGAGTTCGGCGGGATCGGTGCCGTCGGCGGTGAACAGTTGCACCACGCCGCCCGACGCGTTGCCGTAGAGCGCGGAGAACGGCCCGCGCAGGACTTCCACGCGGTCGGCCGAGTCGAGGTTGAAGTGCGAAACCTGGCCCTGGCCGTCCGGCATGCTGGCCGGGATCCCGTCGGTGTAAAGCCTCACGCCGCGGATGCCGAAGGTGGACCGCGCGCCGAAGCCGCGGATCGATACCTGGGCGTCCTGCGCATAGTTCTGCCGGTCGCGCGCGACGATGCCGGGAATCGCCTGCACCCGTTCCGAAAGGTTCACGTCCAGCGATCCGTCCGGAGGCGTGGCCGTCACGTCGATCGCGGCGGGAATGTCGTACGGGGTCTGCGCGGTGCGCGTGGCGGTCACGACGACAGGCGCGAGCTGGGTGTCCTGCGCCGCGGCGACGCCGCATAGCGCAAGGAAGATGCCGCCCGCCAGAGGACGGAGGTGGGGCAGGGACATGTATGGGTTCCCGGGGGAGGTGGGCTGCCGATGATGCTTAAAGAAGTGTATGCGTTATCTCAATAACGCATGCTAGCCTTCCCGCCCATCCCCTCGAGAGGTAGCGGTGCCGCCATGAAGAAGTTCACGCAGAAGTTCATCATCGCCAACCTGGTCGGACTCGCTGCCTCCTTCGGGGCGCAGGCGTTCCAGGCCGACCAGCCGGCCCAGGCCACGCCACCGGCCAGCGCCGGGCAGGTGGCTTCGGCCCAGCTGAAGGCGGCGGTCGACGGCAGTTGGCGTTCGGAGAAGAACAAGGCGCGCGACCCGTATCGTCACCCGGAGCAGACCCTCGCCTTCTTCGGTATCCGCCCGGACATGACCGTGATCGAGATCTGGCCCTCGGGCGGCTGGTTCACGGAAATTCTTGCGCCCTTCCTCAATGCCAACGGCCAGTACATCGGTGCGGTACCTCCCGGCTCGAAGAGCAAGGTGGCGCTGGAGAACAAGTTCAAGTTCGACCAGGCGCACTACGGCAAGGCCCGCTTCGTCGAGTTCGACGACAAGACTCCGAACCTGGGTCCCGATGGCTCGGCCGACATGGTCCTGACCTTCCGCAACGTGCATAACTGGGCGGCCGACGGCAATGCGGAAGCCATGTTCAAGGCGTTCTACAAGGTGCTCAAGCCGGGTGGCGTGCTCGGCGTGGAAGACCACCGCGCCGCCAAGGGCAAGAAGCTCGACGAGGTCGTGAACACCGGCTACCTGCCGACCGACTACGTGATCAAGCTGGCGACCGACGCGGGCTTCAAGCTCGACGGCCAGAGCGAGGTCAACGCCAACCCGAAGGACAACCACGACCATCCGAAGGGTGTCTGGACCTTGCCGCCGACCTATGAACTGGGCGAGCAGGACAAGGCGAAGTACGCGGCGATCGGCGAGTCGGACCGCATGACGCTGCGCTTCGTGAAACCCAAAACCGCCAAGTAAGGTGCTGCTGGCGCTGAACAAGCCGATGGGCGTGCTCTGCCAGTTCACCGACGAAGCCGGCCGGCGCACGCTGGCCGACTTCGTCAAGCAGAAGGGGGTTTATGCGGCGGGCCGGCTGGATCAGGACAGCGAGGGACTGTTGCTGCTGACCGACGACGGAAAGCTGCAGCATCGCCTCGCGGATCCGAAGCACAAGCAGCCGAAGACCTATGTGGTGCAGGTCGAGGGCGTTCCTTCCGAGGAAGCCCTCGAGCGCCTGCGCCGCGGCGTGCTGCTCAAGGATGGACCGACGCTGCCGGCCGCAGCCGAAGCGATCGACGAACCCGGCTGGCTATGGCCACGCGACCCGCCTGTGCGCTTTCGCAAGACGGTGCCGGATGCGTGGTTGCGGATCGTGCTGCGCGAAGGGCGTAACAGGCAGGTGCGGCGGATGACTGCCGCGGTAGGGCTGCCCACGCTGCGGTTGATTCGTGAGGCCGTCGGCGCTTACCGGCTTGATGGGCTCGGGCCGGGCGAAGTGCGCGTCATCGACGCCGGATAACTGCGATATGTAGGAGCGCGCCTCGCGCGCGACAGCTTTTCGCCACTGTCTAGGGGTTTGCGCGCCAGCTCCAAGGCACGGCTTCAAAAGATGTCGCGCGCAAGGCGCGCTCCTACGCGCGCGCAAGCGCTCCTACAGGATCACCACTCGGCGACGGAGCCGTCCGGGTGCCGCCACAGGGGATTCCGCCAGTCGACGGGTTCGCGGCTGCGTTCGATGACGAGCTCCTCGTTCACCTCGATACCGAGCCCCGGCCCGGTGAAGGGCTTCGCATAGCCCCCATCGTCCAGCGCGAGCGCGTCCTTGTTGAGCAGGTAATCCAGGACCTCGCCGCCGCGGTTGTAGTGGATGCCCATGCTCTGTTCCTGCAGCGTGGCGTTCCAGCTGACGAAGTCCACGTGCAGGCACGAGGCCAGCGCGATGGGACCCAGCGGGCAGTGCGGCGCGAAGGCCACGTCGTAGGCCTCGGCCATCGCCGCGATGCGCACGCATTCGGTGATGCCGCCGGCGTGGGACAGGTCGGGCTGGATGATCGAGATGCCGCCGCGTTCCAGCACGTGCTTGAACTCGAAGCGCGAGAACATGCGCTCACCGGCAGCCAGCGGAATGGCCGTCTGCGCGGCGATGCGCGGATAGTATTCCGCCTGTTCCGCCAGCACCGGTTCCTCGATGAACAGCGGCCGGAACGGTTCCAGCTCCTTCACCAGCACCTTCGCCATGGGCGCGGACACGCGCCCGTGGAAATCCAGGCCGAACTCGATGGTGTTGCCGAAGGCTTCGCGGATCTCCGCGACGCGCGCCACGGCCTCGTCCACCGCCTTGCTCGAGCCGATCATGCCCATCTCCTCACACCCGTTCATCTTGAACGTGTCGAAGCCATGCGCGAGGCGCTCGCGGATCTGCGCGATGATGTCGGCCGGCCGGTCGCCGCCGACCCAGCAATAGGTTTTCATGCGGTCGCGAACGCGGCCGCCGAGCAGCTCGAACACGGGCGCGCCGAGGACCTTGCCCTTGATGTCCCACAACGCCTGGTCGATGCCGGCGATGGCGCTCATGAACACGGCGCCGCCGCGGTAGAAGCCGCCGCGGTACATCGTCTGCCAGAGGTCGTTGATGCGCGAGGGGTCCTTGCCGATCACGTACTCGGACAGTTCGTGCACCGCGGCCTCCACGGTGCGCGCGCGCCCTTCGATCACGGGCTCGCCCCAGCCGACGACGCCTTCGTCGGTTTCCATCTTGAGGAACATCCAGCGTGGCGGGACGCGGTAGGTGGTGATGCGCGTGATCTTCATGCTTATACCGAGCGATAGGCTTTGACGAAGGCCTGCGCGCGCTCTCTCGTGCGCGACACGGGCTGACCCGCTTTATACAGGTCGCCGCCCAGTCCCGCACCGATGCAGCCCGCATCGAGGAACTGGCCGATGTTCTCCGGGGTGACGCCGCCGACCGCCAGCAAGGGGATATCGGGCGGCAGGACGGCGCGGATGGCCTTCACGTAACCAGGCCCCCATTGCGAGGCCGGGAACAGCTTCAGCGACTGTGCCCCGGCCGCGAGGGCGGTGAATGCCTCCGTCGGCGTGGTGAAGCCGATCGAGGTGTACATGCCCCGGGCGCGGCCGTGGCGGATCACCGCCGGATCGGTGTTCGGCGTCACCAGCAGGTGGCCGCCGAGGTCGGCGACGGCATCCACGGCATCGGGGGATAGGACGGTGCCCGCGCCGACCAGGGCGCGGTCGCCCGCGGCTTCGAGCGCGAGCGGGATGCTGCGCTGCCAGTCGGGCGAGTTCAGAGGCACCTCGATGGCGTCGAAGCCCGCCTCGAGCAGCGCCTCGACGTGGGCGACGACCTCGTCCGGGGTGATGCCGCGGAGGATGGCGATGAGGGGTAGGGCGGTGGGCCAGGCCATGGCGGTCACTCGTGGTAGAGCTGGGAACGGCCGCCGTCGATGCGGATATCGGCGGCGTTGATGTAACGGGCCTCGTCGGAGGCGAGGAAGAGCGCGGTGTACGCGATCTCCTCGGGTTCGCCGATGCGCTTGTTCGGGAGGATCTCCGTCTGCTTGCGGCGCTCCGCCTCGGGGTCCGGTGCGGCGGCGAAGCCGGCCTCGGCGATGGCGGTGAGCACGAGGCCGGGCGAGATCGAATTGACCCGGATGCCGCGCGCGGCGTACTCGATGCCGAGCGCCTTGGTCAGGCCGATCAGGCCGTGCTTGGCCACCGGGTACGGGAAGCAGTGCGGAATGATCTTGTGCCCGTGCACCGAAGCGATGTTGACGATGCTGCCGCGGCCGAGTTCGAGCATGCCGGGCAGGACGGCCTTCGCGCAGTTCCAGGCCCCTTTGAGGTCCACCTCGAAGCAGCGCGTCCATTCCTCGTCGCTCAGCGACAGCGGGTCGTTGAACACGTTGATCCCCGCATTGTTCACCAGCACGTCCGGCGCGCCGAAGCGCTCGGTGGCGGCGGCGACCATGCGCTGGATGGCGTCGGGATGGGTGACGTCGGCCTCGAAGAGCATGGCGTCGGCGGTATCGAGGCTGGCGAGGGTCTCGCGCGCCTGCGCGTTGTCCTCGAGCACGTTGAGCACGATCTTCGCCCCGTGCGCTGCGAACAGGCGGGCGGTGGCGGCGCCGATGCCCTGGGTGGCGCCGGTGACGATGGCCACCTTGCCGGCCAGCCGGGGCAGGGGGGTGGTACGCGGGTCGGGACGCTGGCTCATGCGGTCACTCCGTGGCCGTAGCGGGCTTCCGGCAGGCCGCGGCCGCGAGGCGGCGTGCCGATGAAGATGGCGCCGTTGGCGGGCTCGTCCTGCAGGATTGCCGGGGAAAGGCCGAGGTGCGCCGAGGTGATCACCATGCGGTCGAGTGCCGGGCCGGCGAAGCTCACGCAGCTCGGCTGGCGCGCGGGCAGGTGGATCACGGCATCGAAGCTGCCGTCAGGCGCGTAACGGATCACCCGCGAGCCGCCCCACTGGGTGTTCCAGAGGAAGCCCTCGGCATCGACCGTGGATCCGTCCGGCTCCAGTCCGGGCGGCACCTCGGCGAACACGCGGATACGATCCACCTCGCCGCTCGCGGCGTCGTAATCGCAGGCCATGATCTGCGCCGTGGGCGAATCGGTGAAGTACATCGTGCCGCCGTCCGGGCTGAAGCAGATGCTGTTGGTGATCGCCGCCTTCGGCAGGGCGAGGCGGCCCAGCTTCCCGTCGTGCGTGTAGCGCCAGAACGAGGCGATCTTCTCCGGGCCGCGCTCGTTGAGCGTGCCGAAAATGAAGTTGCCGCCGCGGTCGCAGCGGCCGTCGTTCGCGCGCGTGCCGGTGAGTTCGGGCTCGATGTCGTCGAGGACGTGCAGGGTGCCGTCGCGGGTGTCGTAGCGGGCCAGCTGCTTTTCCAGCGCCAGCAGCAATACGCCCGGCACATGGGTGAGCGCGAAGCAGCACAGGCGCGCCGGCAGTATCGCTTCCGACAAGGCGCCCGTCACCGGGTCGTAGGCGTGCAGGCGCGACGTGGCGATGTCGGTCCAGCGGACCAGGTTGGCCATGTCGTCCCAGATCACGCCCTCGGCATGCGCCTGTCGCTGCGGGGAAATCGGCTGGAAGGTATCGATCATCAGCGGGATTGCCTGCGGTTCTTGAGTTGGTCGACCAGCACCGCGACCAGCAGGATCGCGCCGCGCACGAGGTACTGGTAGAAGGCGTCGATGTTCATGAGGCTCATCGCATTCTGCACGGTGCCCATGATGAGGACACCGATGAGCACCCCGCTGATCGTCGCACGGCCGCCCATCAGCGACACGCCGCCCAGCACGCAGGCCGAGATCACGTTGAGTTCGAAGCCTTCGCCTGCGTTGGGCTGGCCGCTGGTCATGCGCGAGGCGAGGATGATGCCGGCCAGCGCGGCGACCAGCCCCTGGATGAGGAAGATCGCGATGCGTACGCGGTCGACCGCGACGCCGGCGAGGCGGGCCGCGTCGGGGTTGCCGCCGATGGCGAGGGTGTTGCGGCCGTAGATCGTCTTGTTGAGCAGCACGCCGAAGACGACGAAGCAGGCGAGGGTGACCCACACCGGCACCGGCAGGCCGAGCAGCTGCGAACTGCCCAGGGTGAAGAAGGCTTCGCTGGTCACGCCCACCGCCTGGCCGTGCGAGGCGATGAAGGCGAGTCCGCGGACGATCTCCATCGTTGCCAGCGTGGTGATCAGCGCGTTGATCTTGAGCTTGGCGATCACCACGCCGTTGACGAAGCCCACCAGCGCACCGGCCGCGATGGCGGCCGCGATGCCGATGGCGACGCTGCCGGTCGCGTTCGAGACGATGGCGCAGAAGACGCCGGCGAAGGCCACGGTCGAGCCCACGGAAAGGTCGAAGTCGCGCGAGGCCAGGCAGAACATCATGGTGCACGCGACCATGCCGATCTGCGAGACCGAGAGCGCGAGGCCCACCACGTTGTCCCAGGAGAAGAAATACTGCACCGTCATGCTCAGCACGGCGAAGAGCACGATGAAGATGCCGATGAGGCTGTAGTCGTCGACGAGCTGCCACAGTAGGGCGCGGCGGCGGGCCTCGGGCGTCTCGCGAGTCGCGGCGATGGCGGCGGCGTTGGACTCGGTCATGGGTCAGGCATTCCTTGGGAGAGTGATTCCCGCGCTTTCGGGCAGGGCGGCGGCGAGGACGTTTTCCTCGTTGGCCGAGGCGCGGTCGAACTGCGCGGTGATGCGGCCGTGGCACATGGCGACCACGCGGTCGGACACGCCCAGCACCTCGGGAAGTTCGCTGGAGATCATCACCACCGCCACGCCGCGCGCGGCGAGTTCGTAGAGCACGTTGTAAATCTCGTTCTTTGCGCCGACGTCGATGCCGCGCGTGGGTTCGTCCACGATCAGCACGCGCAGGTCCTTTTCGGCCAGCCAGCGCGAGAGCACGGCTTTCTGCTGATTGCCGCCGGAGAGCAGGCGGATTTCCTGGCGCCGGTGCGGCGTGCGGATGCGCAGGCGCTCGATGTAGCTGTCGGCGGTGCGCGCCTCGATGCGGTCGTTCACGAACAGGCCCGCGGTGAGGTGATTTCGCCGCGCGCTGATGTTGATGTTCTCCGACACCGAGCGCACGCCGATGATGCCTTCTTCCTTGCGGTCCTCGGGACAGAACACGAGGCCATGGCGGATCGCGTCGCGGATGTGCGAGGGCTTGATCGGCCGGCCGTCCACGCGCACCTCGCCGGCCGTGCGCCGGTCGGCGCCGTAGACGACGCGCATGATCTCGGAGCGGCCGGCGCCGACGAGGCCGAAGAAGCCGACGATCTCGCCCGCGCGTACGTCGAAGCTCATCGGTACGGGCAGGGAGCGGCCGGTCACGCCTTTTACGGAAAGGCGTACCTCACCGTGCTCGCGCGGCCGGTAACCGAAGATGTCGCTGATCTCGCGGCCAACCATGCGCTGCACCAGCGTGTCGCGCGTGACGCCCTCGAGCGTGTCGAAGTCGGCGACCTTGCGGCCGTCGCGGAAGATGGTCGCCGCGTCGCAGAGTTCGAAGATCTCGTCCATGCGGTGCGAGATGTAGATCATCGCCTTGCCCTGCGCGCGCAGGTCGCGCACGAGGCGGAAGAGCACGTCCGTCTCGCGGTGCGAGAGCGAGCTCGTGGGTTCGTCCAGCGCGAGGATCTTCGCGTCGCGCAGGATGGCCTTCACGATCTCCACCATCTGCCGCTGGCCGATGGAGAGCTGTTTCAGCTTCGCGCGCGGATCGAGGTCGACGCCTAGCGCATCCAGGCGCTCGCGGGTCCAGGCCAGCGCGCGGCGGCGGTCGACGAGGCCGAAACGCGTAGGCAGGCGGCCGAGCAGCAGGTTCTCCATCACCGAGAGCTCCGGCACGTACTGGAGCTCCTGGTGGATCACCGCCACGCCCGCGTCGATGGCGTCGGCCGCCTTGCGGAAGTGCATCACCTGGCCGTCGATGGCCACCTCGCCCTCGTCGGGGATGTATTCCCCGCCGAGGATCTTCATCATCGTGGACTTGCCCGCGCCGTTCTCGCCGAGCAGGCCGTGCACGCTGCCCGCGCGGACCTGGAAGCCGACGTCGCCCAGCGCACGCACGCCGGGAAACGTCTTCCCGATGTGGCGGAACTCCAGGCGCGGGGCGTCGGCCATCGTCAAAGCCCCATTTCCTTGCGGATCTCGTCCGCGTTGCTGCGCGTGATCAGCTTGCCGGTGGTGAGGGTGAGCGCCGGCGGTGCCTTGTCGTTCTTGATCCACTCATACATGTTCACCGAGGTTTCGTAACCGTGGCGCTTCGGGCTGATGAGCACGCTGCCGAAGAAGCCGGTGGCCTGTGCCTTCGAGAATTCGTTGAGGGCGGACTTGCTGCCGCCGATGCCGACGCCGATGACGTTATCGGCGGAGAACCCGCGGCCTTCCGCTGCGCGCACGGCGCCGAGGACCGCCTCGTCGTTGAGGCCGAAGGCAATCCAGTGCTTGTAGTTGGGGTGCTGGGTGATCGCGATGTTCGCGGCGTTGAAGGCGTTTTCGGTATCCGTCTTCGCCTGCGGCGCGTTGACGATGTTGTCCTTCGGGAAACCCGCGGCGGTGAGTGCGGTGACCGCGCCGTCGGTGCGGTCGCGAGCCGTGGGCAGCTGGTCGTAGGAGATGCGCAGCGCGCCGGTCTCTTCGGGCTTCCAGCCGCGCTGCTTCATTTCCGTGGCGATCGCCTCGCCCACCTGTTCGCCGATCTTCGACGCCGAGATGCCCATGTGCGGTACGGCGTCGATGGGATTGCCGGCACCGTCGACCAGGCGATCGTCCACCGTCATCAGCTTCAGGCCGTCGGCCTTCGCCTTGGCGACGATGGAGGGGCCGAGCTTCACGTCCGGCGTGCAGATGATGAAGCCCTGCGCATGCTGCGCCTTCAGGTTGTCGATGGTGGTGAGCACCTGGCCGCCGTCGGGCGCGCCGATCTTCACCAGGGTGAAACCCTTTTCCTTCGCAGCCTGTTCGGCGTATTTCCACTCGTCCTGGAACCAGGGTTCCTCGGGCTGCTTCACCACGAAGCCGATCTTCACCTGGTCGTTCGAGCCCGAAGAGCAGGCGGAAAGGGCCAGGGCGAACGCCGTGAGGCCAAGCGCGATCTTCATCTTCATGTGCTGCTCCTCGTGAAACGCATGGGATTACCCGGCGAGCCCGCGGCGGCGGGCGACGGCGATGGCGCCGTGTCCCGCGAGGTCGCGTTGCTCGTCGTCGCCGAGCACGGTGACCGTGCCGGAAAAGAAATCGTCGCCTTCGACCAGCCGGGCGATCGCCTCGCGCAGTATGGGCTTGCCGCTGATGACGAAGCGCGTTCCCGGACTCATCCGGATCGCGCTGGAATTCTTGAGGGTGAGCAGGTCGGAGCCGAGCACGGCGCCGAGCAGGAAGTTCGCGCGCGCATTGGCGTCGTACACCGCGAACTGGTCGAGGATGCGCACGCTGAAGCAGGCACGCCCCAGGCCGATCTTCTTCGCCGAGGCGGCGCCCGCGAGGAGCATCTCGCCGTCGATGCGCTGGGCGAAACCTTCCTTCAGCGAGCTGGCGAGGATGGTGTCGTGCGAGATCACGTGCAGCAGTTCGCCGGCGAGGGTGGTGACGCAGCCCTCGATGCGCCCATCGGCATCGATGCTCACGAACTTGGAATGCGAACCGGGCAGCACGATCACCGTGGGCTCGTCGAGGCCGAGGCGTTCGAGCAGTGCGAACGACTCCACTTCCTCTCCGCGCATCATGTCCATGGCTTCGCAGTTGTGCAGGCCGATGTGCTCCACGGCATTGCGCACGCCGGGGACGAACCAGATCGGATCGCGCCAGACGTTGGGCAGGTGGCTTTCGCGCATGGCGCCGGCGAGGTCGTCGATGCCGACGGCAGCCGGCACGTGCGGAATCTCGCAGAGGCCCATGTTCGAGGTGATCATGCCGGAGGCCAGGACACGGCCGATCTCGGTTTCGTCCAGCTTCGCCGCGGCGAGTGCCTCGGCGATCGTCTCGCGCACGCCTTCCTCGAGCTTCGCCTTGCTGCCGGTGATCGCGGTATCGCGCACGCCCACCTGCCGTGCGGCCTGGCCGACGACGGTGCCGTCCTGCCAGACGCTGACGCGGGTGTTGGTCGTGCCGGTATCGATGGTGAGGATGTTCATCGAGGATCCGTTCAAGGTCGCCCCGGATTCTTGGCGTGGCCCGCCAAGGCAGGCAAACTAGAATTTCTTCGGGCCTTCCCCAAATTTTTCTTGATGACCTCGCAATGAAGCGCTCGCTACCCCTCAACGCCGTGCGCGTGTTCGAGCTTGCAGCGCAGCATTCGAGCTTCACGAAGGCTGCCGAAGAACTGTCGCTGACTCCGGCCGCGGTCAGTGCGCAAGTCAAATTGCTCGAGTCGTACCTGGGCACGCCGCTGTTTGTGCGAAGCAACAATCGCTTGAAACTCACGGCGGCCGGCGAGAACTATTTCCCGCGCATTCGCGACGCTTTTCGTGCGCTGCAGCAAGCGACGGACCAGATTCTTGGCCAGCGCAGCGCCTCGCTGCGGGTGTCGGTACCCCCGACATTCGGGACGAAGTGGCTCGTACCGAGGCTGTTCCGCTTCTTCGCGAGGCATCCGGACATCGCCGTCGAGGTGGTGACGGACGGTGGCGAGGGCAGTGGCTGGGACCTGTCGGTGGACGACCGGCTGGGCGAAGGCATGGAGCAGTCCATCCTTGCCGTCAGCCGCTATACCCCGGTCTGCTCGCCCGCCGTGGCCGCGCAGCTGCGCGGCCCGGAAGACCTTCCGACACAGATGCTCCTGCACGAACGTCCCGGCCGCCGTGCCGCGCCGGCTATCGGATGGGACCAATGGTTCGAACGAGCGGGGGTGAGCCCCGGCCCCGTATCCCGCGAAATGGGTTTCGGCGACGGCACGATGATGTTGCAGGCGGCCATCGAGGGGCAGGGCGTGGCCCTGGCGCAGGAACTGCTGGTGGCCTACGACCTGGCCGCGGGCCGGCTCGCCGAACCGTTCCGGCTCGAGGTGCCCTTGCAGCACACCTACTACCTGGCCGTGTCGCGCGAAGCGGAGGGGCGGGAGGAGACCGGCTTGTTCAAGACCTGGCTGTTCGCCGAACTGGGCGGCACCCCGTAAGAACGGCAGCGGCGAACTGTGGGAGCCGGCTATGCCGGCGATCCCGCGGCAGCGGGCAAGCTTGCCGCAAGCACCCATCGCCGCTGAAGCGGCTCCCCGCAAAAAAACAGTTGCTCTTACATAGAACTCCGCTTGCTTCGCCGTCCTGCGCTCAACAATCCCGCGCCGTCTTCCGCTTGCGCCACCAGATCACCCCCAGCGCCGCCACGGCCGCGACGATGGCCAGCCACACCCCGGTCTGCCCGCGGCGGATCCACATGGCGAGCCATTCGTGGTTATGCGCGCCGAAGTAGCCGAGGTAGACCCAGATCGGCACGCTGATCGCGGCCGCGAGGCCGTCGAGGAGCAGGAAGCGGAAGAATCCCACGCGGTGGGTGGCGCCGGCGGTGATGAAGACGGCGGTGCGCATGCCCGGAAGGAAGCGGGCCACGAACATCATGCGGTTGCCGTAGCGCTCGAACTTTTCCTGCACCTTGGCGTAGCGCTCGGGCGTGAGCAGCCGCGCCACGAGGCGCCAGCTCATGATCCGCGCACCGAAATGGCGGCCGAGCAGGAACATCGTGGAATCGCCCACCAGCACGCCTGCCATGCCCACGCCGACCATGGTGTGCACGTCGCCGTAGCCGAGGCCGGTGATGATGCCTCCGGCGACCAGGCTGATGTCCTCGGGCAGCGGAATGCCGGCACCGCAAAGCATCAGCGCGAAGAACACGGCGAAATAGCCGTTCCTTCCGAAGAAATCGACGAGGTCGTTGAGCAGGTCCATCAGTGACGCACGTAGCCGGGCTTGGCCGGTCCTTTGGAGGCACGAAGGCGGAATGATCCCATGGATCGCGTTACGAACGCGGTGCGGCGCATCATTCGCCGTCCGCCGGGGCCGGTGCCGCCCGGGCGGCGAGCAGCACCCTCAGCTCGGCCTTCTCGGTATCGTCGAGCACGCCTTCACGGCTGCGGGCGATGAGGTATTCGCGCCGCTGCATGGCCACCTGGCGCTGCATCTGGGCCAGGGCGTCGAGGAACTCCACGCGCTGCATCTCCGCCTCGCCGATCACCTCGGCCTGCATCAGCTTCTGCAGGGAGGCGTACTCCGGCCGGTCGAGAAAATGCTCAACGAGCACGGCGGGGTTGATGCCCGGCCGGGCGCGGGCCACGTCGATCAGTTCCGCCAGCAGGCCCACGCCCGGCCGGTCCAGGCGCAGGAAGGCGTAGGGCGGCTCGACCTCCTCGGCCAGCGACGGCTGGGCCAGGAGCAGGGTGATGGCGCTGCGAACGAGACTGCGCTGCACGTTCGCGGGACGGGCAGGGGGCCTGCGTGCCGGCCCCGGCTCGGCCTCGAGTACCGCCCGCGCCCCGGTGCGGCGCTGCAGCTCCTGCGCCATGAGGTCGCGGAACGCCCCGTCCGGCAGCTTGGCGATGAGCGGCCGGGCGCGCTCGGCCAGGCGGGCCTTGCCGTCGATACGGCTGGTGTCCACGTCGCGGCCGAGCTCCTCGAAGAAGTACTCGGACATCGGCATTGCATTCTTCATGCGCTGCTCGAAGCCCTCCTTGCCTTCCTTGCGCACCAGTGTGTCCGGATCCTCGCCGTCGGGCAGGAACAGGAAGTGCGCCTGGCGACCGTCGCGCATGCGCGGCAGGATCGACTCCAGCGCGCGCCACGCGGCCTGGCGGCCGGCGCGATCGCCGTCGAAGCAGAAGTACACATCGGGTGCGGCGCGGAACAGCACCTCGGCGTGTTCGGGCGTGGTCGCCGTGCCCAGCGTGGCCACGGCGATCGGCAGGCCCGCCTGGTGCAGCGCGATGACGTCCATGTAGCCCTCGACCACCATGATCCGGGTGAGCTGCTGGTGGGCCTGCTTCACCTGCCACAGGGCGAACAGCTCGCGGCCCTTGTGGAAAAGGGGCGTCTCGGGCGAGTTGAGGTATTTCGGGCTCTGTTCGGACGACAGCACGCGCCCGCCGAAGGCGATGACGCGGCCCCGGCGGTCGAGGATGGGAAACATCACCCGCTCGCGGAAGCGGTCGTAACGGCTGCCGCGTTCGTTGCTCGCGACCATGCCGGCTTCGTTGAGGAGCTGGCGCCGGCGGTCGGTGGTGCCGAGGGCTTTCATTACGCCGTCGAATCCGGCCGGCGCCCAGCCGATCCGGAAACGCTTCACGATCTCTTCGTCCAGGCCGCGCCTGTCGATGTACGCCCTGGCCTCGGGGCTGTTCCCCAGTTCCCGCTGGTAGAACGTCGCGGCGTCGTCGAGGAGGGTGTAGAGGTCGCTGCGGTCTTCGCGCGGCTTGTCGTCGCGTGCCCCTTCGTAGGGCACCTTCATGCCGGCGGCCTGCGCCAGTTCCTCGATGGCGTCGGGGAACTCGAGGCGGTCGTAGTCCATGATGAACTTGATGGCGCTGCCGTGCGCGCCGCAGCCGAAGCAGTGGAAGAACTGCTTCTGCGGGCTCACGTAGAAGGAGGGCGAGCGCTCGTTGTGGAACGGGCAGCACGCCGTCCATTCCCGGCCGGCCTTCTTCAACGGCACGCGCCGCTCGATCACGTCGACGATGTCGACGCGGGTCAGCAGCTCATCGATGAAGTTGTCGGGAATTCGGCCACGCATCAGTCCCCTAGGATGCCATGCATCCGCTTCCGTATGGAGCCCGGGAGGCCGTCAGAAGGCCATCCTGAACACGCCGATCACCGCCAGGATGGCGATCACGAACAGGATCAGGAAGATGGCGAAGCAGACCTTGGCGATCGTCGCCGCGATGCCGGAGACGCGGCTGAAGCCCAGCGCGCCGGTAACGAGGGCGATCAGGCCGAAGATGATGGCGTACTTGAGCATGGCAATCCTCCGTGGGGCGCCGGGAGGATGCTGGCTCGGGCGTGGCGGGGTCGTGAAGCGCCGCCGGCGCGGGGTTTCGGGCCTCGACAGATACGCAGGAAATGCTCGTTGTAGGAGCGCGCCTGCGCGCGACGGCTTTTCGCGCCGGTTTCCAGGTTCACGCGCCAGCTTCAAGGCTTGGCCTCAAAATATCAGCGCGTGCGGGGCGCGCTCCTACGGGAGGGGTCGCGGTTTTGTAGGAGCGCGCCTGCGCGCGACGGCTTTTCGCGCCGGTTTCCACGTTCACGCGCCAGCTTCACGTCTTGGCCTCAAAAGATGTCGCGCGCAAGGCGCGCTCCTACAGGGAGGGGTCAGGCCAGCTTGGCCTTCACCTTGCCTGCCACGGCGGCCATGTCGGCGCGGCCGGCGGCCTGCTCCTTCACCAGGGCGACCACCTTGCCCATGTCGCGCGGCGTCGTGGCACCGGCCTCGATGATGGCCGAGTCGATGAGGGCCTCCAACTCCGCCTCGCTGAACTTGGCCGGCAGGTAGCCGTCGATGACGCCCATCTCGTAGCGTTCGACATCGGCCAGGTCGGTGCGGCCGGCCTTGTCGTACTGTTCGATGGAATCACGGCGCTGCTTCTGCATCTTCTCGAGCACGGCCAGGACCTGGGTGTCGTCCAGCTCGATCCGCTCGTCCACCTCGCGCTGCTTGATCTGGGCCTGGACCAGGCGGATGACCGCCAGCCGGTCCTTCTCCCCGCCTTTCATGGCGGCCTTCATGTCTTCGGTGATCTTTGCCTTGAGGCTCATGCTCTTTCTCCGGGACGACGAAAAGCCGGCTTCACCTTTCGGCGAAGCCGGCTCGGGATTTCCGCCTGATCGCGGTGGCTGCGTTAACGCGCCAGCCGCTGTACCATGCCGGCCAGGAGGCCGGATGGTGCATCAGTACATGCGGGTCCGGCGCGTCGTGTCGCGGGACAGACGGCGCAGGTGGCGCTTCACAGCAGCGGCGCGCTTGCGCTTACGCTCCTGGGTCGGCTTTTCGTAAAATTCGCGCTTGCGCGTTTCGGCCAGCACGCCAGCCTTCTCGCACGTACGCTTGAAGCGGCGAAGGGCAAGCTCAAACGGCTCGTTCTCGCGGACTTTAACGCTCGGCATGGAAACTCCACTTGTTTAAACTGACCCGTGAAGCCGGGTGAGCCGTGGATTATAACGTGATCGAGTTGAGAAATTCAAAGCCCGTGCTGGGCGTGGAAACGTCCTGCGACGAGACGGGCGTGGCCCTGCTGCGCTGGGACCCCGAACAGCCCGGCCGCGGCCTGCTGTCCCATGCGCTGTTCAGCCAGATCGCCCTGCATGCCGAGTACGGCGGCGTAGTGCCCGAGCTGGCCAGCCGCGACCATGTCCGCAAGCTGCTGCCCCTGGTCCGGGAGGCCTTGAAGGCGGCCGGCATGACCCCGGCGGACCTGGGCGGCGTGGCTTATACGGCCGGTCCCGGCCTGGTCGGCGCCTTGCTGGTGGGCGCGTCCGCGGCGCGAGCCATGGCCTGGGCGCTGGGCGTGCCGGCCATCGGCGTGCACCACATGGAAGGCCACCTGCTGGCGCCGCTGCTCGAGGACGATCCCCCGGAGCCGCCCTTCGTGGCGCTGCTGGTGTCGGGTGGACACTCGATGCTGGTGGAGGTCAAGGCCATCGGCCAATACCGGATCCTCGGCGACACCCTGGACGATGCCGCGGGCGAGGCCTTCGACAAGACCGCCAAGCTCATGGGTTTGCCCTATCCGGGGGGCCCCGCGCTGGCGAAGCTGGCCGAGCAGGGCAAGCCGGGGCGCTTCCGCTTCTCCCGGCCAATGGTCGACCGGCCGGGGCTGGATTTCAGCTTTTCCGGGTTGAAGACCCAGGTGCTGCTGGCCTGGCAGGCCTCGGACAAGAGCGAGCAGACCCGGGCCGACATCGCGCGCGGCTTCGAGGAGGCCATCGTCGATACGCTGGCCATCAAATGCCGCCGCGCGCTGGACGTCACGGGCGCGAAGCGGCTGGTCATCGCCGGCGGCGTGGGGGCGAACAAGCGCCTGCGCGAGCAACTGGCGCAGGCGGGTGCGGCCGACGGATTCCGCGTCTACTTCCCGCGGCTGGCGTTCTGCACCGACAACGGCGCGATGATCGCCCTCGCCGGGGCCATCCGCCTGGCGGCAGGCCAGCACCAGGACGAAACCATCCAGGTCTTCCCGCGCTGGAATCTCGAAACCCTGCCGGCGGCCTGAGCCGGCTCGCAGGGTAGGAGCGCGCCTGCGCGCGACATCTTTT